>PMCK01000283.1:0-139 GCA_003154095.1 Myxococcales bacterium
CGTGGGTGGCCGCCTTTATAATTCGGGAAGAGATCATGGGGTTGGGGCACACAATTTGTGTGCCAATGTGTGCAAGGTATGACCGCGTTGTCACGGGATCCTGCCGTCAGCCCCGTGCCCCGGACAAGTCGTGCGCTGC
>PMCK01000283.1:211-15796 GCA_003154095.1 Myxococcales bacterium
AATAACGTCGGAACGGACGAACAGGTAGCGCGAGAAAATCCAAGGTACAGGTCACCGACTTAGCACGTTGGATAAGTGAGCTGGACGCCACCGGATGGGAGGAGTCCCGTTATTTTTTTGTCGTGACGGCACGCGCGCTCGAGGCTAGGCGAATATCTAAACCGGCCCATTCGTCGAGGCTGGAGCCCGCCTTGAGTCGGGCCCCGAACCCATCAATACCGCAAGCCACCGCCAGTCACGGCTGTTCTCGAGCAGTATTTTGATTGTCATCGTCAGCGGCACGCTTAGCAACATGCCGCCGGTACCCCAAATCCAACCCCATATAATCAAAGACACGAATACAACGAACGAACTTAGTCCGAGGCGGCGTCCGAGCAATTGAGGCTCGATGACATTGCCGACGACCGTGTGTAGCGTTGCGAGTAGCCCCAGCACGATCATCATATGACCCGGCCCCTTCTGAAGCAGAGCTAACAGCACGGGCGGGGCACTAGCCACGAAAGGCCCGATATTGGGGACGTAGCCCAATATCAACGCCAGCAATGCCCATAGCGGGGCAAAGTCCACCCCCATTATGGATAGGACGATGAGCGTCACTGTACTAGTCGTGAGGCACAGGTAAGTCTTGAGCACGATGTAGTGCTTTATCTCGCTCGCCACCTGTCGCACTTGCACCAGCTCTTCATCAGGGCGCCTGAGGGCCAAACGCAAGCGAGCCGGCAAGTCGACTGCGTCAAAAAGCAAAAATACGACCATCAGTAGGACCAAGATCGTGTAGGAAAGCATCGAGGCTAGTTGCGTGAGCGCGTTGCCTACGATGGCTAACACTTTGCCGGTGTCGACCGTTGCCAGGAGTTTCGTCACGTTGGTCCTGATGCCGTGACTACCGAGCCAGAGGGTCAAGGAGCCAACGATATCTAGCACTTTGGCCTGATAGCGCGGCATAGCCACCGAAAAGGCCGTAAGGCTCGACCCCACGAAGCTGCCAACGAGTACGAGCAGCGCAATCAACGCCACTATGAGCAGTGGAATTGCAATCGCTACCGGTACGCCGTAGCGGCGCAGGAGCCTCACCACAGGTGACAGTAGCACTGTGATAAAAGCGGCAAATGCCACCGGCACCAAAATGCCAGATGCCTCACGCAGACCGGCGATCACCAAAACCAATGCAGCTGCTGCGTAGAGGCCTCGAAATGTCGTAGGTGGTCGTACCGATAATGGGGACGAGTCACTCACAGCTTGTGCTCCACAATCTTCGTCATTGACTACCCGGGTATCCTACTCGACTCGTCGGCCCTCCGCGCCCAAATATGCGGCAGCCGTCAACATCTTGACTGACCGTCAATCGGCCGACGCACGATCGGGTCGGTAGCTACCCTCCTTGGGTCGCCATTTAGGGCACTACCAAACCGCCGCGCCCTGCCCTGCCCCCGCGTGAGCCCCGTGCCTTGGGCCATTTTGCAGAATTTTGGTTTTTGTTCCCCGGCGGAGCAAGCGCGGCATCCGCTTTGCAAACGATGTCACCATGGCTCCGACCAGCGCACATTCATCTCAGTCATGCGCAATTGCACCCCCAGCCGGGAACGCGCGGGGCCTCGACCTCCGATGTGCGTATGTGGCGGCGATGGCCACTGGGCGATTGGAGTCACGCCACCAAACCGCGACATCCACATTTTCTCTGGAAGCATTGCTGCTGCGCGCGAAATCCTTGTCGAGGCAATTGCCGCATCAGGATACGCGAATGCGTCTGTTGCAATCGGCGCTGCTACGTCGCGATCACGCGCTACTGGCAGCTGTCGTACAATCCGTTGAAAAATCCCCATTTGAGCCAGTAACGGCGACAGCACCAGCTAGATCCAATGTACGCGTGCGTCGCTCACCACTGGTAATTCGCGCCTCCGAACGGCCGACACGGCGGCCACCGCGGCGCGGAACGAGTTAGCAAAATCCCACTCAAGTCAGTGCGAATTTGTGCCGTAGGTGACGATCATATGATCCGCCTCCACCCACACAATCACGCCCGACTTATGGGCATGCTCCTAACAGCTACACCATGCCTGACTGCGGTTTCGTATGCTGATGGCTCCGACCCGAGCGCAACGGCTGCAGAGTGGGTTACTCAGGCTTCGCAGCAAGTCGTAAAGTTGCGCGAGGGCGTTAGACTCACATTGGCGCCCGGTACAAGATTGATTCGTCAACCCAGCGTGCCCGTACCCAAGCACCTCAGAGAGCTAGCACCGCGCGCCTACACGGTAGAGCTGGTGACAGGGCGGGTCGACGTGGACGTTGATATCAGCCAAAGACCTATATACGCGGTTATGGTGCGGGCGCCGCGACACATCGCGGCCTTTTCGAAGGGAGGAAAGTGCAGCGTAGTTGCATCACCCCAAGGAATCGTCATTGCTGCATTATCCGGCAATGAATTGTCGAGCACGGTCTCGGACAAGTGGCGTTCACTGAAGGTGGGTTCGGCACTGGTGGTCAGCCGTGAAGTCCCGGGGGGTGCGACTCGCGAACTGCTGAAGCAACCCACATTGCAAGCATCGAACGCATTGAGCCTCAGTCTCGGCGACGGCAAGCCTACGAGGCTCAATTGGACCAATGTTCCCGAAGCACAAGTTTATAGAGTCACACTCAGTCAAGAAGCTACTCAAAGTCCCGTACCGGTCAGCGACTTCGAGGTTAAACAAACGGCATTCGAACTTCCACCGCTAAAACTCGGTCGCTACAAGGCAACCGTCACGGCGATCGATCGCTTTGGCATCGCATCACCGCCTTCGAACGCGGTGGCCATTCGCATAATTGGAGTAGATTTGCCCGAGGGCACTTACCTCTACCATGGAATTCCTCAACTCGGCAGGTCACAACAAGTCCACCTCCAGCAGGTTGAAGGCCTCGAGATGGCCTATGGCTCGGCAGGGGTTTTTGGCCCTGCACCAGATTCCTTGGGACTTCCAACAGGACATCCTCTCTTAGTTCGATTCAGAGAAAGAGGAGCGAGTGACGAAGTTTCTCTGACGCTAGAGCCCCGATCGCTCACGAGTACAATCCAGTTCGAACCGAAGCGAGCAAGCTGGCCCGGGCAAGCCGTAAAAGTAACCGTCAGAATATTGGGTCCGGATGGCGCAGAGTTGCCGGATTCGGTCGACGTAGCACTCGACGCCACGGTAAACACAAGGGTGATTGACGCAGGCTGGGCGCACGAGGGAAATACATGGGTCACTCGAATTGATCAGCCGCCGATTTCTGGCCCTTGGATCCTGCGTGTAACTGCCAGTGATCAAGTAGGCCAAGTCCTGGCACACGATTTCATCGAAATTGCGGAGCCAGTCAAGCGACAAGAAGCGACTCCATTGCAGAGATATTCGAGTCGATAGGGGATTTTCTCCCCTCCCTAATGTCCCTCCCGACGCTGAGGAGTGGTTGAAGAACCACCGCTGGGGAGGGACTTCAAACCCCCCAAATCCCCCNNACCCTTGAACGGATGGCAAATCATGCTTAGTTGCGCCGATGACGAGTCAGTTAGTTGCCGCAATTTTTGATTTGGATGGGGTGCTGCTCGATACGGAACCACTTTACACGCAAGCAACGCAATCCGTTCTGAACAGGTATGGCAAAGTATATTCCTGGGAACTCAAGCGACACATAATGGGGCGTGCACCTGGGCAAGGAGCTACATGGCTCGTTCGTGAGCTCGACCTTCCAATTTCTCCCGAGCAGTACTTGCAGGAACGCGCCGTGTGGCTAAGGCNNTCATTGGTGAGCCGACTTCACTCGCGAGGTGTCCGACTTGCAGTTGCAACGAGCAGCGAGCGCGAAATGTACGACCTAAAGATCATTTCTCACTCGTGGTTCAGTCTTTTTCAAAGCGTGGTCTGCGGCGATGATCCCAGGCTCACTCAAGCAAAACCGGCACCAGATATCTTCCTGTTGGCAGCCTCCGAGCTGGGCGTTGCTAGTGACCATTGTTTGGTATTCGAGGATTCACCCGCGGGAATATGCGCAGCAAACGCGGCTCGGATGCAGGTAGTGGCCCGTCAGGCGGCTCCCCTTCAACGTAGCGACCTTGCGTTGGCGGACATCATCGTGACCGACTACGATCAGATTGATTTGGAAGAGTTGCTACGGTAACCGGTCACTCCTCGCCGTTACGACCAATGATGGCGGGCACGCCACTTTTGGGCGCCGAACCGTACTCCTGCAGCTTGTATTGGATCTTCCTCACGCTGATTCCGAGTACGTCGGCAGCGCGACTCGTCGAACCGCTTTGTGCCGCCAGGGTGGTTCNNCGTTCAATCACGTTCTCGAGTTCTCGTACATTCCCGGGCCAAGCGTAAGCAGCCAGCCGCGTCAACGCCGATTCGGACAATCGATCGACCCGCTTGCCGTTCTCTTCTGAGAAGCGCCGAAGAAAATGCATGGCAAGAGCCGGCACGTCCGATGGGCGCTCCCTGAGCGGGGGCAGCGACAAATTGATTACGTTGAGCCGATAGAACAAGTCTTCCCGGAACTTGCCGTCGCTGACCATTACCTTGAGGTCGCGATTCGTTGCCGCGACGATGCGCGTGTCGACTCGGATCGACACATTCGAATGATTTCGCTCGAATTCGTGCTCCTGCAAAACTCGAAGCAATCTAATTTGAATCGCGGGGGAGATCTCGCCAATCTCATCGATGAAGAGTGTCCCGCCATCGGCCTGCTCAAGTCTTCCTTCGCGCTGCCTGGGTGAGTTACCTTGCGATTCCGACTCAACGCCAAACAGTTCGCTCTCCAATATGCTTTCCGCCAAGGATGCACAATGCAGTTTCACGAACGGACCTGATGCACGACTGGAACGCTGATGAATGGCCGA
The DNA here is from genome assembly GCA_003154095.1 of Myxococcales bacterium. Taxonomy (GTDB): domain Bacteria; phylum Myxococcota_A; class Polyangia; order Polyangiales; family Polyangiaceae; genus FEN-1139. Next base: position 5,064 of record PMCK01000283.1, read on the forward strand.
CGCAATCAGCTCCTTGCCTGTTCCAGATTCACCGGTAATTAAAATGGTAGCCTTGCTCTGGGCAACCTGCGCGGCAATCTTGAATATTTGTTGCATGGCCGGCGCAGCGCCCACGACATTTTCGAATCGATAGCGCTCATCCAGGCGCTTACGCAAATCTTGAGTCTCACGACGCAGTCGATTTTCGGCGAGGGCCCGCTCGATGACAATCAGGAGCTCGTCGGTATTGATGGGTTTGGTCAGATAATCGATGGCTCCGTTACGCATCGCCAGAACTGCCGTGTCCACGGCACCAAATGCTGTCATTACGACGACGGGAAGCCCTGGTGAACGTTCCCTCACTTTCGTCAAGAGTTCGACGCCATCCATACCGGGCATCTTCAGATCCGTAAGTACTAGATCGGGCTCGAATTCGCCGAATCTCCCAAGGCCTTTGAAGCCATCGGCTGCGGTTTCACAAGCATAGCCTTCCTCGCGAAGGATCTCAGCTAACGCATTTCTTGCATTCGACTCGTCGTCGACGATGAGAATTCGTCCATTCGTGCTCACGTGATCTCTCCGAACTGGGGGTGTGGTCGCTGGGCAATTGCTAGAACCACCCGATCAATCGTGGCGGGCGGACCCGGACTCGAGCCGGGCGCGCAAGTGTTGCGCGCGGTCCAAGCTCCACGCAATGCTTTCGCGCATTGGCCATTGGGCCGCTACTAGCTTTTGTCGAGCTGCCTCTCTGTCTTTCGGAGGTTTAGCTACGAATATTGGCTAATTGGGACCGAACTGAGCGCGCCGCATGACACCCAATCAAGCCTACGCATGGGTAGGATCTTGCGGGAGCAAGATGGTAAATCGGGTCATCCCAGGACGAGAGGCTACCTGAATTGTGCCACCGTGATCGGCGACGATGCGGTGCACGATGGCAAGCCCGAGGCCCGTGCCACCCTCTTTGGTCGTATAAAATGCGTCGAAAATGGGCTGGTCTTCCGCGAATCCGGGACCCGTATCCTCGACATCAATCCGCACGTTACCCTCGGTATCCGGGCCATGTGTGCGAAGTGTCAGCACCCCTTGCTGGTTCATTGCCTCAATTGCATTGCGGAACAGGTTCAGAAATACCTGGCGGAATCGCTGCGCGTCAACGTGAATCGTGCCAGCTTCGCTGTCCATCTCGGTCCGCAGCTCGATACCCAGGGACTGAATCTCCGGCGCAATCAATCCAACGACGCTAGTTAAGATTTCGTTTGCGACAACGCGCTGCAATGCCAAAGGGCGCGGCTGAGCGAATGCCAAAAAGTCGCTTACCAATTGATCGAGACGTCGGATTTCCTCCCGAACTATTCGACCAACGCTCAGGACGCCGTCAACTGAAACTACTCCCCTACTAAGCCGCCGCTCCAGGAGATCCAGTTGAAGTTGTGCGCTATTGAGCGGATTTCGCACTTCATGGGCCAAGCCCGCCGCCAGGGTTCCAACCGCCGCCAGGCGCTCTGCGCGCACCGTGCGCCTTAGCATTTCACGCTCGTCCGTTACGTCTATGCCGGTCGCGTAAGTGACATTGCCGAGGTAACCTTCGGGCACGGACGTGCGTTGCCAGCGCACCAGACGATGACCACCTGCTTTCAAAGGTAGGACTCGATCCGAACCGCCTTCTCCAACGATATGGGCACCGGGGTTGCCCAGCATTTCTTGCCGCAGGTAGCCGGTGACTTCCTCGAGCCTGCGATTCCAAAGCACGATATTTCCCAGCCGATCGAGGGCAAGTACGAATATTGGCATCGCCTCGACGACTTCACGGTGCCGGCGCTCGGAATTTTCGAGTTCACGACGAAGGTGTTCATGTTCGCGGTGCCCACGAGCCTGAACCAGAGCCCGGCGCGCCGTATCGACAAGATCTTCGGTTCTAACGGGCTTGAGAACGTATGCAAACGCGCTGGTACGCACAGCGTTGATGGCACTTTCAAGCGTTCCGTCACCCGTGACGATCACCACCTGCACGAATGGCGACATGGCCCTTAGGCGCGTCACGACGTCAGTGCCCCGCGCATCCGGCAAGTGTAAGTCCACGAAAGCCACATCGAATGAGCGGTTGGCCATCAGTTGCTCGGCGGCCGCTCCATCCGCAGCAAATGCGCACTCGGCGCCCGGCTCTATATCGGCCAGGAGCTCACACATGCTTTCTGCAAGCTCGCGGTGGTCGTCTACCACCAAGAAGGACGCGGCACTCACGATTGATCTCGCGGCTCAGAATCCGCCGAAGGCGATTCGGCGTCGTTGGCCAGAGTCGATTGCGCAGAAATCGTCAGGCGCCGCGCCAGATCGAGCCAACGTTCGATATCGAGAGGTTTCGACAGAATTTCGATGGCACCCGCGCTCTGCGCCCTCTGCACCACGTTTTCGTCGGCATAGGCCGTTATCAACACTGTCGGCATGTCCAACCCACGACGATTCAACTCCTCCATCAATTCGACACCGCTCTGCCCGGGGAGACGCAGATCGGTAAAGAGCCCGTGGAACGATTCGTGTTCCAAATGCTGGAGGGCTTCCTCGGCATCGACTGCAACCGTAGCATGATTGCCCTGGAGCGCGAGCAGCTCGCAGAGGTCCTCGGCAAATTCTCGGTTGTCGTCCACAACGAGAAATCTACGGCTTTCAACCATGGGCAGCTAAACTTAACCTTGGGTGAGCACTTTCGCAATCAAACGAGCAAACTAGTCCGTCGATTCTGCTTTATCGAATCCGGCCCGATCCGCGACAACATTCGGGAGCCACACTAGAAAACTGGCTCCCGACGCCACCTGCTCGAGTTCGATGGTGCCGCCGTGAGCGGAAACAATCCGTTGGCACAATGCCAGCCCGAGGCCATTGCCGTGTGATTTGGTCGTAAACGACGCCTCGAACACCCGAGGCTGGTCAGCTTTCGCAATCCCCGGGCCCGTGTCCCGAATTCGAATGGCGACGCCGTCTTTGGCCGGAAATCCTTCGATCTCCAAGGTCCCTGCTCCGCCGATTGCGTCCCTTCCATTTTCCAGCAAATTTGCGATCACACTGCGCAATTGACCCGGGTCCGCAAATGCCGAAAGGTTTGGGGTAATAATCTTGCGTTGAATAACTGACGCCGGCAGCATCAGCCCATCAAGCACATCGTCAACGACTCGCTCGATGCTCACGAGCTGACGCTGCGGTGCACGGCTTCTCGCGAGTTCGAGCATATCGGTAATAATCTTCGAACATAGCTGCACTTGCTTTCGCGCTTTTACCAAGTAGCGCTGCATACCTTCGTCGATGACTCCCAGCCTGTCCAGCCGCTGCGCCATCAGGTAAACACTGGTTTCGATGGTTCCGAGAGGGTTACGTAGTTCGTGACCAATCGACGCTGCAAATTGACCAATCGTAGCCAAGCGCTCGTGGTTCTTGATTTGGTCTTGTTGTTGCACCCGATAGCTTTCGATCATCAGAGCAAGTTCCAAATCCAAGATTCGATTAACGGAAAGTAACGTGGCTTCACATTGTTTCAAGTCGCTAATATGTCGCAGCGCAAATGTAAGCAGATGGCTGCGAATGCAATTCATCGCCGTAAACATCACCTCTTGCGGGAGGTCGATCTGGACGTGTGCCTTGCCGATTCGCCGGCGAGATTCCAAGAACGCAGCGCCGGAATGTGGACCCGAAAGTGTCGATTCTAACCAAAGCACAAGGGAATTCTTGAGACAATGCAGATTGATTTCACTGACATTCGCGCGTCGAACGATCAGCGGATCACGTGTGATGAACTGGCAAAACTCATCGATGATTGCGGGGATCTCCGACTTTACCAAGCCGAAGAAACCGGCCAATGTACCTGCTGCATTGGAGTCCAATTCGAGACAGGCCAGCAATTCATCCAGACGCTGCGGTTCCACCTACGGAGCTTGCCAAGTTGCGGACGCGCGGCAATCATGGGTTGCGTATCGAGCGGGCGAGCATAAACATGCGGCGATGCCGAACCCGCCACTTCAACCTGCCGTCCAAGCAGACTCAGGCGAAGCGATCGGAAGCCAGAAACGATCGGACACCTCTCGACCGGCCGGTCGCGTATGGATATGGGTTGGAGTCGTGGCAACGTTGATTGGGATAGCCCTGGGCCTGGTAATGAGCAGTGTTGGTTCATGATTGCTATCAGCTATCAGCTATCAGCTGTCAGCTGTCAGCTGTCCGGATCTCTGATTTCATGCTGAGAGCTGAAGGCTGATGGCTGATGGCCCACTTTCCAGATGAGCAATGACATGACGGCCAAAAGCCGCGCGCTGCGCGAATTCGACTGGGGGAAAATAAGTGGCTTGCGCCTTCGGGCAGAGTCGATCGCCGAAGGCATTTATCTCGGCAGCCATCGTAGCATTCGGCGTGGATCGGGCGTCGAATTCAGTGGGCATCGCAACTACGTGCCCGGCGACGATCTGCGATGGCTAGACCGGCACGCGCTAATGCGCCACGCGCGATTGTTGATTCGTGAATTCGAGACGGAGACTGATCGCGTTTTACGACTCGTCGTAGATGCAACCGCTTCGATGGGTTATAAGAGTGATTCCGCTCCCGTAACGAAACTCGAATTCGCCGTGCTGCTAGCGGCAGTGTTGGCACGAGTTGCCATCGCCGGGGGCGACCCCGTGGCACTCGACTGGTTGGGCGGCGCCAATTGCCGTTGGCTACCGCCGTTGACGGGACGCCAGGCCTTCGAACGAGTCGTAGGTGCATTGGAAACGGCCAGCGCTCGCGGTGACTTTTACATGGATGCCGATGGGATTGAACGGGCGCTATTGCCCGTACTGCGTTACGCAAGGCGCGGGACTTCGATTGCCATCTTTACGGATTTGGCAGAAATGCCGAACGACCTAATATCACGTGCGGTCGGACTATGCGCGCGCGGTCGGCGCGTTACCGTAGTGCGCGTACTTGACCCGGCGGAATCGAATTTTACTTTTAGAGGACCCGTACATTTGCGCGCCCTCGAAGGCAAAATATCGACAACCACTGACGCCTCGAGTACTCGGAACCAGTACTTGGCGGCACTCAAACAGGAGTCAGAAGAATTCTCGGCCCGCATGGTTCAAAGGGGAGGGCGCTTCGTCACCGTTTGTACTGAAGATGACCCCGCCGAAGCGATTCGCGACATTATCGCGAGTTTTGGAGGCGGGAGCGCAGGCTCATGACATTCCTGACAGTCGGCGCACTGGCAATTGCCATCTTGATTTTGGTGCCGACAATTGCCCACCTGTTGCAACGCGGCCGGCAAGATGCAATCGGATTCCCGCTAGTTCGACTGGTACTGCCCACTCCAAAATTCTCGAGTCGGCGAGGAAGACTCCGTGATCGATTTTTGTTTGTTTTGCGCGGCACGCTCATCCTCACTTTGGCTCTGCTGGGTGCCATCCCCCTAGTACGTTGTGACCACCCGGTACTGACGCGGCAGCAGGGGGCATCGGTCGCCCTGGCGATTGTGCTGGACGACTCCGGTAGCATGCGGTCAAGGATGCCAAACGGCGTTGTTAAATTCGATCACGCAAAGCGACACGCAGCGCAAGTGATATCCCAGCTTCACGAAGGAGATATGGTCGCACTGATACTGGCAGGGCACCCCGCCCGGTTGGTTTCTGGAGCCACATCCCAGCTCCTGCTCGTGCGCGATTTGTGCAACAAGACGCCTGCTTCCGATCGCAGCACCGACCTGGCAGATGCGATCGAGCTCGCCGATGGGTCCCTTCGCAATTTGCCGCAGGCAGATCGACGGATCGTCCTATTCAGTGATCTTGCACAGGCAATTCCGAAATCCAACGTGCCCCAATGGATACCGAACCCCGAGCTAGCCGATCCGGTGTCAGATTGCGGAATCATTAGCGCTATACAACAGGGGACACAGGTCGTTGTAGAAGTTGCTTGCTCGGATGACTCAGGCAAATCAGGTCGCAATTTGTTCCTGAATCAGCGGATGAAGGCCGCTACGAAACGTTCTGACTTCCAACCTGTTTCCAAGCCAATCGCAGGCACCAAGAATTCTCAGTCGATAACGTTCGAATCGGTAACGAGCGATGCTCCCCTGGAAGCACGCCTGGACGGCAAGGATGCCAACGTCCACAATGACAGCGCACCGGTATTCGTGGGCACGGTGGGGACCGTCGTAGCAACGCTGGCAGACTACACGACAGCGCGAGCGGCGACAGGAGGGCCGCCACTCGTCGAGCAAGCACTGACGGCGTTTGGAGGGGACCTCGTGCTACGGCCGTGGACATTTTTGCCTGACGATGACCGCGCGTACAACGATGTCTCACTGCTAGTGCTCGATGATCCACCTGCGTATGGTCCCGAGGTACGTGCAGCTCTGCAAAAGTGGATCCTTCGCGGCGGCATTGTCTTCGCTTGGTTGGGCCCGCGTGCCGTGGGTGAGGGCCTGGGCACTTCACTGTCACCGATAATTGAAGGCGCCGCCCGCTGGGAGTCGAGTCCAGTCGATGGGTTCGATGCGAGCAGTCTTACGTGGCTGGGGCCCGCGGGTGCAACCTTTTCCGAATTGCACGCGAAGGGGCGCTTGGTGCTCGACGAAGCGCTCCCATCGGCAAGCGTCGTAAGAGCCAAGTGGGCAGATTCTCGAGCCTCGCTCGTGGAACGCCAGATGGGACGCGGCATCGTGTGGGGCGCTGGACTCCCCGTTTCAACGGATATCAGTGACATTGGTCTGCGTCCGGGGTTCTTGGCCCTATTCGAACATATCATCAATGCCACTCGCCAAAGAGGCATGTCCCCGATTGCCGCAGTCGGGCACGCATGGAAATTCGACCACGACGAGAAGGTACTGGTCGATGATCCGCTGGGCACCAGCCAATCGCTAAACGCACCGCAAGATTCAACCGCGATTGAAAAATCTTATGTACCGCCGCTCGCCGGAATCTATAGGATTCGCCGCAACGAACGCCCGGAATTACGGCTAGCACACATTGAAGCACAGGAAATTACAGATCGGCCCGTGCGCGCGCGAGCCATTGCATCAAGGTCTGTATCCGCGGGGCGATCGAGTTTGGACTTGTCGCCCTATCTGGCGCTGGCCCTTGCCATAATCGCGCTTATTGAACTCGTCGTATCGTCAACTTCGAAGCGAAGAACGACGGTCCAGCCGCGAATTTGGGAGCGCTGGTTAAGCAGTCGTGCAGGGGGCGGGGGCCTGTCGCGACGGTATAAAGGCTCGAATTGACAGCCAGAAAGGCATTTGAATCCTGTCCAAGGCTTGCCGAAAGACCATTTTCGCCTCAGGCCTTGAGGTGTGGATAGCTCAGAAGCCATTACGCGAAACATTCGAATTCAGGTTCAAAGTCGATACCTACCCGAGCGAAGCGCTCCCCCGCGCAGCCAGTGGTTTTTCGCCTACAAGATCCGAATCGCGAACGAAGGGGATGAGGCTATTCAACTTCTGACGAGGCACTGGGTAATAACTGACGCTACGGGCCACATCGAAGAAGTGAATGGGGACGGTGTGGTCGGCGAGCAGCCCGTCATCGAACCCGGGCACGCCTTCGAGTACTCATCGGGCTGTCCACTTACTACCCCATTTGGTTCGATGTACGGCGAGTATCAGATGATCACCCGCCGCGGAGAGCAGTTCGACGTCACGATTCCGGCGTTTGTGCTGAGGGTCCCGGGGACGATGAATTAAAATGGTAGCGGCAGGGTTTCGCCGATTTTGACGCACTATTCCGTGATGTATTGATGGCTGTCAGCTGACAGCTGATAGCTGATAGCTGATAGCTGATAGCCAGGTTGGAACTCGCCTGCGGAAACACGGGCGCACGCGACGTCGATGGGCCGTCACTCCAAAAAGTCATATGGGCGCCCACTTTTCCCGGCCAGCTCGCGAAATAAAGATGCAGTGAAGTTGGCCACTTTATCCTACATTGGCACCATCGGGGCATGCCTGACGTGCATGCAGCCCCCAACTCCTCGAAATCACAACATATTTCTGCTGAATCCGATTCTGAAGTCCTGCCGAGGAACTTCGACCGGTACCTCCTGCTCAAGCGAATCGCCCGCGGGGGCATGGGCGAAGTCTTCCTCGCAACGCCTTCGGGGACGATTGAAGGCGCCGAGCGACCTTGCGTGCTCAAGGTGATTCGCCGCGAGCACATCGAGGATAGCTCGTTTCTGGCGCGCTTTCTCGATGAGGCACGCATCCAGGCGCAACTCGAACACCCCGGAGTGGTTCGCGTCGTCGAGGCTGCGATGGATTCTGCGGGCAAACCGTTTTGCGTCTTCGAGCACGTCGAGGGGCGCAATCTGAGCGAGGTTCGCCTGAGGGCGCAGCAACTCGGCATTCGGATCCCATGGCCCGATGCGGTCGCGATTGCGATGGCCCTGTGCGATGGCACCGCGCACGTTCACGAACGCACGGATGCGCATGGTCACCCGCTTGAAATCGTGCACCGCGATCTGAGCCCACAGAACGTAATGCTCGCGTACGGTGGCGATGTTAAGCTTATTGATTTTGGTACGGCACGTGGACAAAATCGCCGATGCCATACGATTGCGGGTATCGTATTCGCGAAACCCGGCTACGTGGCACCCGAAGTCGCCAACAACAACCCGGGCGGGATTCCCGCGGACATCTACGCAATTGGAATCATGCTCTGGGAAATGCTCAGCGGCCGACGCTTCCTCACGGGTGAAGCCAGCGAACATTTAGCTGCAGTCGCCGCCGGCACGCGCTTCCCTGGCCCTGTAGCGGAGCAGGTTCAGGCACCCCCCGAACTCGATGTCATCTTGCAGCGCATGACGGCCACTGCCATCGAAGAACGCTACACCTCGGCCTACGATGCAATGCAGGACTTCGTGCAATTGCTCAAGCGGGCGCCCAGTACCAATGATGGGCAGCGCAGCGTGCGGGTTCGAATCTCGCAGCTCATGCATCGACTCTACCCTGCGGAGCCCACGCGAACCCGCGCGGAGTTCGTGCGGTTAGTGGCCTCTGCCAAACAAACATTAGCGCCTGCGTCTTCGATGGTGCCGCCGCCCAGTCCCGAGCCGCCCGTTGTCGAAGCTCCTAGCGATCCGGATTTACTCAAGGGAACACGCTACCGCCTGCTCGGCGAACTCGGCCGGGGTTCGAGCGGCCTGGTTTACGAGGCCCTTCACTTGGACCTGGGACGCCGCGTCGCACTCAAACTGCTGGGCCCTGACGCCGCTGGCAATGAAGAGGGGTTCGAGCGGTTCCGTCAGGAAGCGCGGACCGTTGCCCAGCTCGAGCACGAAAATATCGTAACCGTGTACGACTTTGGCAAGACCGAGGATTCTCGCGCATTCTTTGCCATGGAGATGCTGCGCGGCGACGCACTCGATCAAATAATTCTGAAGAACGGTGCCTATGAGTGGCGCTCCGCCGTCACGTTGACAATCCAGGCCTGTCGCGCACTGGAAGCAGCTCATGCGGCCGGCGTCGTGCACCGCGATATCAAACCCGCGAATCTGTTCGTAACCCGGTCGGGTCTGGTGAAGTTGTTGGACTTTGGAATCGCTCACTTGAAGCTTCAACCCGATCTCGCCGAGCGCGATTCCGAGGCGTTCATTGTCGTAGGAACGCCCGAGTACATGGCCCCCGAACAAGCAACGGGAGCGGAGCCCACGGCGGCCAGCGATATCTATGCTCTCGGCAGCGTACTTTATGAAATGTTAACCGGGGTGCGTCCTTTCGCCGAAGAGAGCATCCCCGCACTAATTGACGCCAAGTTGTCTCAAGCGGTCGTACCCACGCGCAAGCGTTTGAAGGGCAGTCAAATCCCGAAGAGCATCGATCGCATCCTGATTAAAGCTCTTTCTCCGAATCCGGAGCGCAGGTTCGAAACGGCGCGAGAACTGAAAATTGCCCTCGAAGCAGCACTTGACAGTTCCGCCACGACGACACGTCGCCGTTCACAGCGGGTGACTCGCATGGCATCGCGGATCGCCGTCCTTAGCCTACTTTCCGCGGGCGCCCTCTACGCCTCGCCGGAATTGCGCCAAAAGAGCATGACCTACGGCAAATGGGCAATGAACCAGACTCACTTGTCATCGACATTGCCCACGCTCCAAAAATCCGCTGCATCGGTGCGACAGTACTCAGAGCGAGTCCTGACCACCCTAAGTCAACACCGCCATTCGAGTGCGCCCATCAACGCGCAAGTGGCTCAAGCCGACAAGTCGATCGAACAACCGGCAACTGCAACCGAGTCAACGAGCGTCGCAGAAAAGTCGTCGTCGACGCAAAGAGGACCAATGCCGCCGACAGAGGCAACAACTGCAGGTTCCGGCAACGAGCTCGAGCGAGCAACGGCCTGGCTGGAACATGGCCAGGCGAGTCGGGCGCTGCGTACATTAAGACGACTCGGCAATCAGAATCCCGAGGACGCAACGATACTGTCCGTCTGGGAGCAAGCGGCCATCCAGACGAAGGCCTGGGGTGAGGCGCGCAGCGTGGCCGAACAGCGTGCCCGTGTCGAACACAATGAAGATTCGATGTTGTCCCTCGCTCGCCTTCAGCGCATGACGGGCCAATCCGAGCGCGCAAAAAACACGTTGCAGCGGCTCGTACGCGAATTCCCTGATTGCACGGAAGCGCGGACGCAATTGGAACGGCTCGATAATAAGTCGCGCGTAGCCACTCGATAGTCGCCATTTTTACCGTGCCGCCGCTCCAAAAATCAAAAGGGCGTCGGCATGGCGGGCCTTCGGGTCAGTAGCCCGGTCGG
>PMCK01000553.1 GCA_003154095.1 Myxococcales bacterium
TCATCGAGAATTGGAATTTGATGGGCGTTTCGCTGGGTTTTCAAATGCCGCATCGTTTTGACGGATCGAATGCGTTGGGCAGCGAATACGGTCTTCGACGCCACACTCGACACAATGATTTGCGCGAGCGGCTTATCCTGCTCACGGGCAGCCACGCATAGTTCCCTGTCGGTGATCATGCCGGTGGGTCGCCCTTCCGTATCGACGACCAACAAGTAGTCGCAATTGTGTTTCCACATCACTTCAGCCACGTACTGTAGGCTGTCGTCACTGCGACATGAACGAACGGGTGTTGTGGGTTTTCCTGTGTTTGGCATGAGGCATCCTATTCCTTGTGTCACTTCATATGTGGCAAGAGTCGGACCGTGTCAGTTAACGGGAGCGATTTCTTGGCGCGCGGCCGAAGCTTTCCAATTTGTTCAGTTCCAAGTCGAATCTAATCCAATTCCACAATAATCGACGCAGTTCGTCCAACGCAGATTGCAAACTCCCTTTGCAGACTGCGAATCCCACCCGATTCATCTCAAGACCGTGGCCTCAAGCCCACGCATGTGATTGCCATCGAAAGGTCGTGGAACAAGATTTGCGAGACCCTTTTCCGAGACGGACCGAACCAAAATAAATGAAACCGAAAGCACCAAGACGTCCGGCCCCTTACAAAGTCGTGTTCCTGTTTGACGTCGATAACACATTACTCGACAATGACCGTGTAATCGCCGACCTTCGTGCATTTTTGAATCGCGAAGTCGGGCCCGAGCGAGCGCGCTGTTACTGGACTTTGTTCGACCGCTTGCGGACTCGACTTGGCTACGCCGACTATCTGGGCGCCCTGCAGCGTTATCGAATCGAATATCCCCACGAATTGGGTTTGCTAAACATTTCGAACTATCTCATCAACTATCCCTTCGCCAACCGGCTCTATCCGAGCTCCCTAGATGTGCTCGACTGCGTCAAACAATGGGGAATTGCCGTTCTGCTTACAGACGGTGACGTCGTATTCCAGCCACGTAAAGTGCACCGCTCGGGACTTTATGAGGCGGTTGAGGGGCGCGCCTTGATTTATGTGCATAAAGAGAAGGAATTGGCCGATGTGGAAGTCCGTTACCCGGCCGCACATTATGTGGTCGTAGACGACAAGCTGCGAATCCTTACGGCTATCAAGAAGATCTGGAAGCAGAAGGTGACCACGGTTTTCGTCAAGCAAGGGCACTATGCACGTGATTCGAAGTTGGTGGCATCCCTCCCGCCAGCAGATGTGAGCATCGAGCGCATTGGTGACATGCTCGACTGCTCGCTGAAAGACTTCCACCCCGCCGAGGTCATGCACAAGCCTCGACCCCGAAGCCACTAAACTCACCGTTTCCGTGACGCCGATGCATCAGGCGATACATATTGTTCGGTGCAGTCGCTCGCAATAGGCCGCGAATCATTGTTTGCGCCTGACTTCAGTTCGACTAGGTCCCCCGTAACCGTGAAAGGATCGCATGAATTCTAGGCGCATCGCAAGGTACGACCCCGGAGCGGCCTTGATGGCAGCTTGAGCAAAGCGATCGCGATCGGCGTATTGCTTGCAGTAACTAGTGGTAATGAGTGCAAGAATCAAAGACACACTGGCCACGATTGTACCAACTACGATTACCGAGCGCGGCGGCTGGTTTACGAGTGTCCGAATCAATTCTCCGACCAGCAGGCAAGCCCCGGCTATCGGCAGATAGAGCCGGTTTTCGAGAATTATGAAATCCGTTGCGAGGAGACCCATTAGCAAGGGTAAGATCGAAATGGCCAAGGCCAAGAGCACTATGCCGGGGCGCATTTGTCTGCAAAACCACAGCACAGAAACCACGACTCCGATAACCACGATTCCCGGCCAGATCAGAATATCCCTGGCCGTGTACAGAACCTGCAGTCGTATCGGCATCAACAGTTTTCCAATGTCGGAGAGCAGTACCCAGCGATTGGTAAACGCTGTGTAAATCAGCTTACGGCTGTAGCCCGCAGGAAGCGTCATCAACATTGAACGCGCCATGAAGTACAGCGCCAAGGCCGTCGCCCAACCCAATGCCAACGACCGACGCTTTGCAATCGCGCGCCAGGGCTCGAACGCCAATAGCTGTGCCACGAAAACAAGCGGCAAACAAATGGCTGTTTCCTTGCACGAGAGCGCCCCGAGAAAGCACAGAACATGACAAAGCTTTGCAATTGGGCAAGCTTTGGTCGCTTTTGGCAGTAGAGTCATCGCTGCCAACGCAAAACACGTCAAAAGCACGTCATTGCGCCCTGGAATCCATGCGACGCTCGACACGTGCATGGGGTGAACCGAGAACAGCAGGGCCGCGGCCGTTGATGCAACGTCGCCGAGTCGAAGTTGCCGAAATAGTGCCAGCAAAAGAACACAAGCCGTCGCGTGCAACAGGCCGTTTGTCAGGTGATATATCCAGGGCTGAGTTCCCGCAATTTGCGCGTCGATCGCGAAGGATAGATTGACTAGCGGTCGGTAGAAGAAATTGGAATTGCCGACGAAGTACCTTTGAGTGAAGGACAGGACAAGACCGGCAGGCTTTGCCAGCAATTCACGGCGACTCAAAATGATGTCATTGTCGTCGAGGAACGTGTACCCAAAGCGCCAAGTGTGAGCGTACAGCGCCGTCGAAATCGTCGCAATGACGGCCGCGAGCAGAGCAAATCTGCGGTTTCCCTTCAACATTACTCCGTTGGAGTTAGTCAATACGTGAACTTTCTAATAACGGCCAGCTATTTCCCGCGCCCCACCTAGGCTACGACAGCCCGGCGACGGTGGACCATTCGCCGCCGTTACTGCATCCGCCGCCGGCACGAGCACTACTGGGTCCGGTTCAGGGGCAGACGCCGGGGTAAATGCCGCGAGACCTGGTCAAGCTCGGCCAATAATAATTGTACCGCCCGTACCAAGGCCCAGCGGCTGTGCCATGTGTCCCAAACGATAGCCGCTACGACAAGCCTGCCGGACACTCGGAATGCGTCGCAACCGCCGTCAGAATTAGTCGGCTCAGTAAAAGATGTAGTAAGCGCTCATCTGAACCCGAGAATTCTTCGCTACTGTATTATCGGCGTAAGTTTGCTTAATCTGCGCGTACTCGAGTCCCAAAATGACTGGTACGGTTACCTCGACGAAGGCCATTGCGTCCCAAAATGTGTACTTGGGTATAATTTGACTTGGCGTTAGTCCAAGGGAGGCCAAATTTCCGGACTTGGCACGGCCATAGTTGCCGCCGAGCCAAACGCGGCCTGAAGGCGGCAGGTAATATTGTCCTCCCACAATGTACATCTGCCAATCGATGGTTCGCAACCGTCCATCTGCGTCGTAAGTAACGAGACCGTTGTCGATGTCTTGCGGCCACACGGGTGCGGGATTCAGCCCGTTGGGATTCGGCAAAGTTGGAAAGCCCGCGTTACCCGGCGTTCCAGGCGTATACAGGTCTGAGATGCCCGTGCCCACCGAAAATGAGCCAGTTAGAGTAAGCGCGTTTCCCTTATCCTTCACCCTTGCGGGAACCAGTGGGAGTAGTGCGTCAATCGACAAGCCTTTGCCGGTCTGTTCACGGCGGCTCGTTGGATTGGCGGTAAACTCGGGCACGCGAAATTTCCGGTATACCCCGGATACGCCGATGCCCGCCGCTTGCTCGTAGGCACCGGTGAAACCCGTAGCCAGTACGCCCACCCAGTGCCCCACTAGGAAACGCAACCCCGCCTGAGCGTCTGGAAAATCCGAGTTCCTTTGTGGAGGACGGGCCGCAGCCACCGCGGCTTCCAGGCTCACTACGTCCGCATCGAATTTGTGCGACACGCGCACCTGCGGCGCACGCGAATACAGCTCGCCGGGATAAGCGGGGATCTGCGCCGAGAGTGGAAAGAAATACGGCTGCCAACCAAACAATTGCCAATATTGTCCAGCCAAAACGTCCACGACGGGAGTCTGGACCCTCAATGCGGCGTGTCGAATGCGAAGCATTGGGTTCGTCGAGAAGGAGTATTCAGAGTTGCTACCCGGTCCTGCAGGGTAAGCGGTTGGCAATTGATTCCCAAGAAAATCAGCCTCGATGAGCGCCGTTGCCTTGATGCCGTCCGTCTCGGGCGCCGCCAGGCGAAAGCCAAACCGAGAACCCCTGACGTCGAATATAGTACGCCCGTATTGGCTTGCGTAAGTACCGGGGCGCGCCAATGGTAGGTAGCCAGGGGATACGCCGGTAAGACTCTGAGTTGAGTCGCGAATCATGTCCAATTCGACGAATCCATAGAGCGTCGGATTCCATTTTCCCTTCACGGCAACGATCTCTGAATCCAGCGGCGCAGGGCCGAAACGTGGAGTTGTCGGCGCTGGCTGAGCAACCGTCACGTTCGTGGGTGGCGGTGGCATCACGGCCTGCGGTAACGGACGATAGGCTGGTAGCGGCACCGTCGTAGGTGGCATAACGGTGGGCGAATTGTTCTGTACCGGAACGGGCGTTGGGGTGCTTTGGGGATCCCCAATCTTAGGGGGATTGTCGGTGGCGCCCACAGGCTGAGCAACTTGCACTGGTCCGGCATCGGGCGCTTGAGCTACAGGCCGCGCGGAATTGAAATCCGCCGTTGCTTGGGCCAGGGCAACCTCAGGCAACGTGCATGCGATGGCCCAACTCATGCCCGCGTGAACTAGCCTCCGATTTTGCATGTTCCTTGGACCTTCCAAACGATAAAGCCAGCGGGAATGTGCGCGGCCAGTGAGGCAATAGCGAATCCGACCATTTTGGTCCCACGAACGGCACCCCAAAGTTTGAAATTAAGCCAAATAGCCCAATTAGCCCGGCAGACTCGAGAAAGTGAGCCAATTAACCGAATTGTAAGGCGGCGTAGGTGGAGTAGATTTTACAGTACTATCCCGTGTCCGCTAGCTCCACGCTACAGGACTTGACCAATGCACGTGTTACCTTCTCGATATTTTGGTACAAGGTCGCACGCTCAGAGACTCGAACTTTGCGTCGTCCTGCGCATCGTCCGGTTTGGCTCGCGGTCGTGATGCGGATGGCGGTAGTATTTCAGCACCGAAATATTGAGCGAGGTGCTCAGCCACACCGCGCCCCTCCGAACACTGCGGTATGTATAAATCCGGTTGACACCGCATCGTCGGTACACAGATTTCACCAACCGCTGGCATTGGGTTGTTCTTGATTTCAGTAAGGTCATCGAGCAGTGCCTGCATTGACGCATAACGATTCTCGGGACGCTTGCGCAGGCACCGGAGAATCAATCGTTCTAGTCGCGGATCCAGTTCTTCCAGCAGCCAGGATGGCGGCGGTGCCGGCGAGAATAACTGGTGACAGAAGAGGTCAGGCCCAAGATTGACATCGAACGGCAACACGCCCGTGAGCATTCCAAAGAGAACCACTCCAAAGGCATATATATCGGTGCGCGCATCAATGGGATCTGCCAGAACTTGTTCGGGTGCCATGTACTGTGCTGTACCGAGCACCAAGTTGATACTGCTGGGGCCGGAGCCGATATTGCGCAAATCCTTCGAAAGTCCAAAATCTATGATTTTTATGCCTGTCGGCGCCCCTTGAGGTCCCATCAAGTATAGATTGCCTGGCTTGATATCACGGTGAATGATGCCCGCGCTATGCGCCGCAACCAGACCGGAAGCGGCCTCACACGCCAGTGCCAAGGTCATTGATTGCGACATCGTCCTTTCGCGATCGAGGTAATCGGCCAAGGATTCACCTTGTAGAGCCTCCATGATTAAGTACGGTGAACTATTGAGCGGTATGTCCACGCTATACACGCGACAAATGGCAGGGTGATCGATGGTCATCGTCGAGCGGGCACCAACGATAAAGCGCTCGCACTGCTGCGGATCACTCGCTGCTTCATTGGTTAGCATTTTGACGATGACGGTAATCTTGGTATATACGTCTTTAGCCAAATAGACTTCGGAAGAGCCCCCGCGATCGAGAAGGCCAATTATTTCATATTGGCCACCCAGTGTCAGCCCAGCTCGTCGCGAGGACTGGAGCCGGAATATGCCTGAAACGGAAGTGGGCTGGGAGATCGTGCGCCACTTGTACTTGCGAAAGTNNCAATCGACACACCCCCCCAAGCTAAATTTTACAAGAGCAAAGGGCGTGCCAGTTGTTAACTCGCGTTTGTGGATCGGACAACAGCACCCTCATTGGGTGAATGCGGTCTCTGGAAGTCGCATCAGAACCAATTTCTGGTACAGGCGAGTCGGTTAATTGCAGATTGCAAATCGCATATCGCGTTATGCGAACGAGAGATACCGAGGAATAGGCTCGGCGTGGCTTTGCGCGGGCCTTTTCGTCACTCGTACGAATCTTGCACACAAGGCGGCGCGACTCGAAGGAACTGCAAGAAGAAAGTGCACAACGACAAGGCGCAGGCGTTTCAGAGCCGTTTTTGAGGAGACAATTATGAATATACGAGCATTCGCATACATCGCATCGATTTCCATTTTGACGTCGTGCAATCAATCTACCCTAGACCAAAAATCCAAGGCGGAACAAGCGCAACAGGAAGCTAACGAAAAGATTGCTCACTCCACTCTGGAGGCGCAGCAAAAGGC
>PMCK01000430.1 GCA_003154095.1 Myxococcales bacterium
GCCGAACGTGAGCGGCGAATACAAATAGCGCACGCCGATATTTTCCAGGTAGTTGCGTTCCGCCCAACCTAATGCCTGTGTCCTCACATTGTCCGAAATGTTCACGAGTCCAATCGCGATGCCATCCACGTTGCGAGCGATATTCACCAATCCAAATTGTACACCTTGCACGTCCTCGGCAAGATTGACAGCCCCCAGCTGCGCTCCCGTAATGTTCCCAGCACTATTGGCCGCAATCGCCATTTGAAGGCCTCGCATGTCACCCGCTTGTCTTGTAAATACGAACGCTGCCTGCGTGCCAACGATATCCGCGTTGCTCCACGCAAATACACCACCTGTTTGCGCGCCCACGACTTTGCCCGTGGCCCATGAGGCAAGTCCTGCTGTTTGGACCCCCGACACGTTGCCCCTGCGGTAAGCGACAAGACCCGCGTAGTCGACGCCACCCAGGTCTTGTTCTGCAGTCACGACACCAAGACTGAAGGCAACACCCTTCGTGTGGCCCACTCGCGTCCAAACAAACGCACCCGCCGCACCCTGAACTTCGAGGTCCGACCGATGATGAATCAGATCGAATCCAAAGCCCTTGATCGCTCCGGCCCTGCCATAACCAACCCCTATGTGAAACCCAAATCGAGAATGCTCCGCATCCGGGTGTAGTTCCAAGAGGCCATGCCAAACTGCAATGTTGATCGAGTGATACTGAAGCGCAGTCGAACCAGCCGCCGAGGAATTCCCACCGGTGTCGCCGAATTTCTGCGGCTTTTGCGGGTCCGTCGTGTTTGATTGGGCCTTGGCATTTTTGTTGTTTGCGGCGTTCGCCGCGGATAAGTCCAACTTCTCTTGAACGTCGAACGGCTTATTTGCATCGTTGGCCGATGCGGTTTTCTTCGGTTCCGTGCCGGCCGCGTTCGCATCGGTGGCCTCCGACTTCACAGTCCCTCTGTCCATCTCGGCTTGCTTCTCGCGTTGGTGATTTGCTAACCATTCCGCGGCTTCGTTGCGCGCCATGTTACCAACTAGCCAAGCAATCAATTGAACCTTGTGCTGCGGGGTTTGCGGCAACGCCACCAATCGCCTGAGCGGTGAACGATGATCCGACGGCAGGAAAGTGACCGACACCTGTCCCGTCGCCAAGGTCTTGATAAGAATTTCTCCCGCATGATTAGCATTACGACTGGTAACTACAGGACAGTCCAACTCAAGACTGATAGCTTCACGCAAAGCTGCCTCGTCCAATGCCACAGCAGTAACAGACACCTCAACCAAAACAGGTGTCGTCTCGCCCAGTGTTGCGCGCGCTAACGTCAAGCCGGCGCCTACGATTGCGAATACCCCAATGCGTCGTAGGTTGGCCATCGCGATTAGAGTGCCCGTCGAATCAACGACCGTTCACGCTGCGTAGCAATACAGTGTCAGCCCGCATCGCTTCATTCTGACTCCCGTCGAACCCGCGAGCGTAACGGCATTCTAGAATGAACGATGCTCCATCGAATTCGAATTCCTGAATGGGAGCCTCACCGATTAAGAGCCGCGCAGTAGCATTGCTCGAAGGTAGATGAGCTCACATCAACGGGTGCGACGGGATCTCAGCAATGGTCAAAGGTTCAGTGACGCCCAGCGCGTGTACGCCTCGGCTCATTTTCGCCATCATCATCCGAAAGCAATACTTCCGCGACCCTTAGAATTCGCTGAGTAGTTGCAGGACTCGCCCGGCGCAATAGCACGGTCAGTCGGTCGTCGCGTTGACGGGTCGGTGCCTTGCTTGCAAGCAGGTCACATACATCCACTCCTAGTGCTGCGCTGAGTCTCAAAAGCGTGTCGAGGGAGGGATTAAAATTTGCCGAATCGCGGCCACGAATCACTCTTTCCAAACGTGCAACGGTTTCGACCGTCACTCCCGCACGACCTGCTAAGGACGCTTGGGTTAGGCTGCACTTTTGGCGCAGTTGTCGAACTCGTTCAGCGAGACGCAGGGCGACGTCGTGCAATGGGGAACCTCAATCGTTGAAAGGCTGTCGGAAGCGAGAACCGTACGACTCACGAAATCATTGTCATTAGATAGGTAATCCTGGACCCGGACGTTGTTAAGCCGAAAATAATCCTTGTTTCGTAACTGTTCGGTCACAAATGGCCCATCGGCGGACACCTGATCAACCCTTGCAGGAGCAACTCACCGCTGCACTTATCTTCAGTGCTAATTGCTGGACATTTGTGCCCCATTAGTATACCGTTCCCGGCCTAAGGGTCGGCGTGTGATGGTATCCAGGCCAGAAGCAGTCCTAATCGTGGACGATGATGATCTGTACGTCCGTGCACTTACTCGACAGTTGCGCAGTCTAGGGTTTCCCTTCGTTTACCGAGCCGCATCCGCTCACCAAGCCCTGGCCATGCTGGAGCGTGTTCACCCCACCTTGGTGCTAACGGACATGGCCATGGAACATCCGGGGGCCGGACGTGATGTCATCGCTTCAGCAAAGCAACTGGGCGCATCAGTGGCTGTTGTCTCGGGCCTGCCGGGCTTGCGTGCTGATGACTTGGGCGTTCCGTTGCATCACAAGTCGGACTTGATCGGGGATTCACTTGAAGAACTAGTGCTTGAGTTGATAGGCGCCGCACAACAGCGCTCGCGCGACTCAGTGCGCACGACCGAGCAAGTCGCCTAAGAATCTATCCCAAGTTGCCGGTGCCAAGGCTCGACTTGCGCCACGTGGAACCAAAGGAAATCACCAGCAACACACCAACGAGCATGATGAGGCTCAACGAATAAGGATACCGGGGATTGACCCGATACAACGAGGTTCCTAAGAGTGGTCCCACGGTTCGTCCCAGAGCTTGCGTCGAGCTGTTCAGACCAGCAACTTCACCCTGTTCGCCATCGCCCACGGAAACGGAAAGCAACGCCGAGAGGCCTGGTAACGTAAGCCCGTAGCCAAAACCTTGAATAGCCATCGACGCGGTAAGAAACCCAAAGCTATGCGACACGATCAGTCCCCCGAATCCGAATAGCCCAATTGACACACCCGCGCGCATCAGAGTCTGAGGAGACCAGTTCAGGCGTCGTACAACGAAGCCCTGAGCCATAACTGCCGCAATCCCGTATGCGCCGAGTGCGATACCCACCGTATGTGCAGTGCTCTTCGCGGTCAGCTTAAGCGTATCCTGATACAGAAACGCGATAGTCTGTTCCATGGCAACAGACGCCAACACCGTGACAAATGCAACGGCCAGAATTGGCCAGGTGCGCCGGAGCATACCCTCGTGGTGGGGGGTCTCTTCAATTACTCGATGATCCATCACCGGCAGCGAAGTTGCGATGAACAAGCCATTGAACAGCGCGACACACATTGAGACCCATATGGGTGTCAAGAGGCCAAACCGCGATAAGACAGCTCCAATTACGGGTCCAAAGATCAGACCTAGTCCGAAGGCGGCGCCCACCAGTGCCATACCAGAAGCCCGCTCGTGTCGCTCCGTAATGTCGGCAATATAAGCCTGTGCGGAGGGCAATGTCGCCGACGACAGAAATCCCCCCAGCATCCTTGCGCTAACCAGCAACGCAAAAAGTGTCGTGTGGGGCAATCGACCCATTTGGCCGAAATGCGCGATAAGGCCAAAGCTGCCGAATCCGAGCGCAAATCCAAATACGCCGAGTAGCAAAACTGGTTTTCTTCCGACTCGCTCGCTCAACTTTCCGAAGTAGGGACTGCCGATGAACTGCATCAGCGAATAACTTGTCGACAGCCAGCCGACCTCGACTTCGGACAGGCCCAGGCTTCGGCTCAGTGGCGCCAGGATCGGGAACAGAATCGAGAACCCGACTATGCTCATGAAGAGCGCTAAAAACAGTAAACCTTTGGCCTGCTTGGCAGAGTTTGCCATGAGTCGGCGTCACTCTGGGGCCTTCCGGCTCCCCTGTCGAGCCCTGTTGCTGCAATCTTTTACTACCGGACTGCCGTCCTCATTGTAAATTGGCCCGCATGCCGCTCATAAACGTGTACAGCTCTGCCCCCGCGCCTGCTGCCGACACCGTTCGACAGTTGTTGACCGATCTGTCGAGCCTACTGGCCCGAGAAATCGGCAAGCCTGAAAGCTACGTGATGACAAATTTGGTGCCGCGTACCAACATGACCTTCGCAGGCACATTCGAACCGGTTTGCTACGCCGAAGTGAAGAACATCGGCAAATTCAAAGCCGAGCAGACCGAACGTATCAGCGGGCAGTTGTGTGATTTATTGACAAAAGCATTAGGTGTGCAGAAATCTCGTATCTACATCGAGTTTTCGGATGCTACAGGTTATCTCTGGGGTTTTAATGGTGGAACATTTGGGTAACCGAAAGACCGGAACAGATCCTCATGGGTAACGTATAGCCGAGCTCCAACATGAGATTTTGGGATCACGGTTCGGCGCAATGCAGGCGCCTCGAGCATTTGCTGTGCGCCACAATCGTGGTCTTGAAACTGCTCGTGCTCTACGGTGCCTGGGGTCACTTGCAAGGATTCGATGCAGGTTCATGGCTCGAAGTGTTTCGGGTTACGCATTGGTTTGAGCCGTTGCCGCCTCCCCGCGCACTGCTGGCCAGTTATCATCCTCCCTTATCATACCTTCTAGCGCGCTTGATCTTCTGGGCGTTACCCAATGAAACGGCAGCCAGCCAGGTAGTATCGACATTGGCACTGCTCGGTGCATTCTTCGGACTGCGCATGGTGCTCCGAAGAATCGGATGGTTATATTCGCTATCTGGCCTATGGCTACTGTATGGTGGCTTTTCATTGCCGCTTTTCGTGTGGTTAGCCGTCGAGACTGGCTATGACGGGCTCATTTTGACATGGTACATGCTTGCGTTTGCGGCATCGGTATCCTTGTTCTGGCAACCCGTGAGGTGGATATTAGGGTGTAGATTTCGGGTAGTAGTGCGGCTGTTGGCGCTCACGACGCTCCTCGCCGTCGGTCTATTTACCAAATACAATGGCCTGTTGGCCTTCGCATTGCCATTCACGATCGTACTAGTCCGGCGTGGACTGCTGGCGCTGGCAAAGGAGGCCTGGCTGCCACTCTGCGTTGCAACCGTTGCATTGACAATCGTGGCACCCCTCTATTACTCTCGATATTACAAGACGGAACACGAGTGGATGCCTGCCGCCATGGAATGGCAAAAAACCGGAGAACTCGCACAAATACGGGCCAAACGCGACATTTTTCCGAGAAAATTCCTGACTGACATGCTCCGAATACCAACGGAAAGTATCGTCGACGCAAAAAGACCAGTAATGAATTCTTTCGTTCACTCCATTTGGTTTCATATCTGGAAGCGCGACAAATGGCTGGGGATACAAACCGAGCCGTCGCTCACTGTGAGCAATTTCTACGTACGTGTATTTCCTGCTATCCTAGCAATAGGCACGCTCCTTTTCCTTTTCTGGCCGAGATTTGGACGGAAGGATTGGCGCCATCTCGGCTGGGTCATGATGGCAACAATGATACTATTCACAATCGGTGCGGTTGCCTTTGCCTGGAAATATCCCATCTGGGGTTGGCGTGTCTTCAAAGCCAAATACATGAGCCCGGCAATATTGTGGGTCGCCTACGCAACCGCAATGCCGTTGAGCCTGCAACGATTCTCGCTCCGTCCGTCGGTCGTGCGCCAGGTTGCCGAAGCCACCGCCCTTATCGCGTTGTTCACATTCATGCTCGTCAATCACGTCTTGCCAGTGTATTGACTGGTATCCGCTGCGGGGCTGAAATCTCAGCCCCTTCGTGGTGCCGCTACGGGCGAGCGCCCACTCGATCCGGCACTATTCCAGCGGGCGCCTGCCTCGGCCGTATTGACTACGCTGATGAAAGGCGCTGTTGCAGAGCGGACAGCTGGTCGCCAAGGACTGCGGGCAACTTGTCTCCGAATTTGCCGTAGTGCTCTTTGATAAGGTCGACTTCCCTAAGCCACTCCTCGCGATCCACGGACAACAATGCGTTCATGTCGTCGTCGCTGACACCACTAAGTCCGCCTCGATCGATGGCGCTAACCGGCGGCATATAGCCAATGGCGGTCTTTTCCGCGGCACCGGTCCCTTCGCAACGCTCGAATACCCATTTGAGAACTCGGCTATTCTCACCGTATCCTGGCCAGAGCCACTTGCCACCGTCGGTCTTTCGGAACCAATTGACGCAGAATATCTTGGGAAGATTTTCGGCACTCGACTTTCTTCCAATATTCACCCAATGCTGGAAGTAGTCGCCCATGTTGTAGCCGCAAAATGGCAACATCGCGAACGGATCGCGACGCACGGTTCCGGCAGCAAGATCGAGAGCGGCGGCGGTCACTTCCGAACCTACGACGGAACCTAGAAAGACCCCGTGGTTCCAGTCAAAGGATTGGAACACAAGAGGTACCGTGCTTGGCCGTCTGCCTCCGAAGAGAATTGCACTAATCGGAACTCCCTTGGGGTCTTCCCATTCCTTGGCGATCACCGGGCATTGGGAGGCGGGCGCCGTGAATCGAGCATTGGGGTGAGCGGCGGGTTTGTCGTTCTTCCCGCTTTCCCAGGGCTTTCCAGTCCAGTCAGTCAATTTGCCGGGTGCGGGATAACCGATGCCCTCCCACCAAATGTCACCGTCGTTGGTCAGGCCAACATTCGTAAATATCGTGTTTCGGTCAATCGACTTCATGGCGTTGGGATTGGACTGATCGGAGGTTCCAGGAGCTACACCAAAAAATCCTGCTTCGGGATTAATTGCGTACAGCCTACCGTCAGCCCCAAATTTCATCCAAGCGATATCGTCGCCCACTGTCTCGACTGTCCAACCAGAAATCGTCGGAATCAGCATGGCCAGAT
>PMCK01000544.1 GCA_003154095.1 Myxococcales bacterium
GTCTCAATTCCCAGAGGCAACGCGCACGCAATTCCCTTGGATTCCGAAAGCCCAGAGCGAGCAGCCGCGTTGTATGGCGAATTGCTGTCGCGGGTCGCAGGTACTCCGGCGGTCCTTGATCTCGTTCACCTCGGGCTCGGACCGGACGGACATACGGCTTCGCTTGTTCCGGGTGACCCCGTCTTGTCCGTTGGTGACGTCGATGTGGCACCTACGAACGCTTATCAAGGGCAACGGCGCGTGACCCTTACATTTCCAATACTCAACCGCGCACGTCACATTCTCTGGGTCGTTGTCGGCTCTGATAAGCAGGATGCGCTGAGCAAACTCCTTGTTGAAGATCGTTCGATTCCGGCTGGTCGCGTGAGCGGTGCCCGATCGACCGTACTCGCCGACAGCACCGCGATTGGCCGCTCATAGAGCGGTTAGAGGCGCCATTCATGTCAACACAATCCGATCTCGATTATTTCGTCAATTTGCCTTTGGCTGGGAACGCTACGTCGGCATCTACACTTTCGGGGCCTCCGCGCCCCTAAAGGGACTGCAGCAGATGTTCGGTTTTCAGCCTGAAAATGTGGTGTCGATTGAGCGAGAACTCCTCGGCCTCGGGTGATGCAAGAGTATAAGTGGTAAATCAAGTCGGCAACGAAAGGATGACTTCATGAGCAAGCTCAAGGATCTGCAGCAAAATGGGCAGTCAGTCTGGCTCGACTACATAAAGCGCAGCTTGATGTCGAGCGGACAGCTCAACAAGCTAATTCGCGACGATGGCGTTCGAGGGCTCACGTCCAACCCCAGCATCTTTGAGAAGGCTATTGCGGAAAGCACTGAATACGACGCCGAGCTTCGCCGGCTTGGGAAGCGCTTCAACAATACAAAAGAACTCTACGAACAACTTGCCATCAATGACATTCAGGCTGCCGCCGACGCCTTTCGCCCGGTCTACGATGAAACAGGTGGTCGGGACGGCTTTGTCAGTTTAGAGGTGTCGCCCGAGCTGTCTCGAGACACGGAAGGAACGATTGCCGAAGCCCGGCGGCTTTGGAAAACAGTTGGGCGCAATAACCTGATGATCAAGGTACCTGGCACGCTGGAAGGCGTCCCTGCCATTGAATTATTGACCTCCGAGGGAATCAATATCAATGTGACGCTACTTTTCTCCGTCACCATGTACGAGAAAGTCTCGGCAGCATACCTGTCCGGACTTTCTCGACGTGTCGCGGAGGGGGATGACCTTCGAAATATTGCTTCTGTAGCAAGCTTTTTCGTGAGCCGCGTCGACACGGCAGTGGACGCCCTGCTAGAGGCGCGTATTGACGAGACTTCTGGGGAGCAACAGGCGGCATTGAAAGGGCTGCTGGGCAAGGCAGCCATTGCGAATGCCAAACTCGCTTACGAACGGTACCTGGCCATTTTTGGCGGACCTGCGTGGGGAGCTCTTGAAGCCAAAGGAGCACGCACACAGCGCGTCTTGTGGGCAAGCACGGGTACCAAGAACCCCGCGTATCGGGATGTCGTATACATCGAGGAGCTCATCGGCAAAGATACGGTCAATACTATTCCACCGGCTACCCTTGATGCATTTCGGGAACACGGAGAAATTAGGAATAGCCTGACCGAAGGAGTCGCTGAGGCACGAGCCACAATTGAAGCGCTAGCTCGGTCTGGAATTTCTATGGAAGATGTGACCCATCGGCTGCTCGACGATGCTCAGAAATTGTTCGTGGACGCGTTCAGAAAGATGCTTGGGTCGTTGGACAAAGCGCGTCAATTGCCGGACCAATTGGCAGCTCCATAGTAAAATCGAGTTCAGAGTCGAGTCTATACGCACCGATCTGGTTTGGTTCGAGCGCCAAACTCAACGGTACTGGCTGCTCCGGCTAGTCGAGTTAATCGCCGATTAGGTCGACTAACCTGCCTAAAATACGGATTCCATCCTCGAAGTCGCCGAGTTTGGCGACCTCGTTGGGCGCGTGATAGCTCCGGCTTTCGCCAAACCCGGTAATCTGAACGTCGTAGCCACGACGCTGAAGATCTCTCACTAAGGGCAGTGAACCAGTCATAGAAAATGGGTTGACTCGTGAATTTCCACGAACCTCGCCGATGGCGCGAGTTAAAATATCCAACGCTGGAGAGTCAAGCTTACAAGCAATTCCCTCCGTGAGCTTGCCTTCGGTAACTAGTTCGATAGATCCCGTGGCCCCATCCGCGGTGCGCAGTTGAGGAAACCCAGGTAGCTCGATGCCACGCTGTATCTTTCCATTCAATGAGCTGACGAAGGCTACCGCGTCACCAAAGATTGCCGCGACATCGTAGAAGGGCGTGATGCGCATGTCGCCGAGTACGCTGGCATAACCCGGGATTTTGGTAATCTTGTTGTTGTCGCAATTAATTCGGGTAGCCTTGCAGGTCGAAGGGGAACTAAATCGCCAACGCGACTCGTCTGGGTGTGGTGGAACGCGGTGCTTAAACCAGCTACAAAGCTCGTGAGCCGTGGCCATGGACAATTCGAGCGCGTTGACGCAGTTTCGCGGCATGCCAGAATGTCCACCAACCCCAGTGGCACGGATTTCCCAGGTGGCAATGCCTGCCGTTCCTAAGGTTGGGCCAAAATCTGCACTATCTAGCCAGTAAACCGGCCCCTCTTTGAGCGGCTCGAGCGCGCCTATATCAGCTAGATATTCGAGTCCAATGCCCGGAATCGTGCGCTCCTCTTCATTGGCAATCATGACCACATGTATCGTGCGACGCGGCGTCATACCCTGTGAATGAAGTTGAAGCAGCAATTCGGTTAGGAGTGCCACATGCCCCAGGCAATCCGTAACGCCACGACCCCTGAGCACTCCATCATCGCCAGCAGTGAGCTCGAACGGATCTGTGGTCCAGTTTTCTTTTTCGCGGTCCGCTGGAACTACATCGAAGTGCGCGCCTACGAATCCGATTGAGCCACCTTGAGTGCCTGGCACCGTCACAATAAGGCTGGGTCTCGATTCCTGCCCAATAGCGCTATACCGTTGCAACCTGGCAAACCCTGATGCCTGAAGCGGTGCCAACATTACCTCCACTACGCTGCAGGCCAACGCCTCCTCTGGCACTAGGCCAGCGCTCGGGGCATTTTGCAGTGAGTGCCCCAATTTGACTAGCCGGGCAAGGGTGTTGACGAAACGGTCGCGGTTCAATTGTGCTGATATCACTGGGGCCCTTCCTTTGAATCAAACTGGCAAATAGCAGCGGCCGGACCGTAGGACCCATCGGCTCGCACTAGCTGATTCAAAATTGATTGCG
>PMCK01000289.1 GCA_003154095.1 Myxococcales bacterium
GACGCACTACTCGATGTCGAAGAGGTTGTTGTAAGGCCGATACCGCCCCTGTTTTCGAATTATGGGCCTTACGCGGGCGCTGTGCTGCGCGGCGATGGATCGCTGCGGCTCATGCTGGACGCGGCAGTCATCGCGGCTCAGCTCTGGAGTCGTTTGGCATAGGCACGGTTGCTGTGCGCGGCACTTTGGCGGAATTGAAATGAATGGCTTGCCGCGATTGGCCCCGGGAGTAAAGTTGCCGGCCTCAAATGCGCATCTCGTCGATGACGACAGCTGAAGTCGACGCTATTAGCGAGCTTGCGAATGAATGTGGATTTCACCTCGAAATGACACTCGAGTTGGAACGTAAATTCGCGCACATCTGGGTTGCACGAGTTAACTCGGATTCGGTGAAGCCGGACGCGTTTCTTCTGGCCTGGCAGGCGGCCGATGAGATGGATATTATCGCGCTTGGTACAGCGGCAAACGCGCGTCGTCTGGGTCTTGCGCGAGCGCTAGTGGGTGAGCTGTTGCAGTTTGCCGTCAACAATGCGATGGACCGGATATTGCTCGAAGTCCGAAACTCGAACGCTGCCGCGATTCATCTATATCAATCACTAGGCTTCCACACGGGCCGAATTCGCGAGGCGTATTATTCCGATCCAACGGAAGACGGCATTGAGATGTCACTCATCATTGACGCGCTTGGTTGCAATAATCCGATGAGTGATAGTCAGTACGTGGAGGTCCGAAAGTGACGCAATCGCAAGTCCAATTGCCGAAGCGCCAACTCCTACAAACGCACTTGTTGCGCCGGGAGAGCATCGGCAATTCTTACCATGTGCTTACCTTCGATGCGCCCGGCGAGACGGGCCCACTCCCAGGGCAATTCACAATGATTCGGAGCTCCGAATGGGGGCAGGCCCCGCTCCTGTCGCGTCCCATGAGCTATCTCTCCGGTGGGCCAACCCCGTCGCTTCTGGTGAAGGTCTGTGGCGAAGGTAGCGCTCGGTTGGGGCGTGCCGAAGCGGGCGAGCCATTCTTGTTGCTGGGCCCACTTGGAACCGCTTGGCGAGCGCCTGATCCGAACCGACGCCAAATTCTTGTCGCTGGTGGTGTGGGCATCGCACCGTTGCTGTTTCTTGCAAAGAGCCTCGCCGGAACGGGCAAGCGACCGCTGCTTTTATACGGCGGCCGTACGAATCGAGATTT
Organism: Myxococcales bacterium; assembly: GCA_003154095.1. Lineage (GTDB taxonomy): Bacteria > Myxococcota_A > Polyangia > Polyangiales > Polyangiaceae > FEN-1139. Next base: position 1,192 of record PMCK01000289.1, read on the forward strand.
GCCCCTTTCGGACGACGCCGCCGAATCCTGCCAAGTCGAAGTCACAACTGACGACGGCTCACTTGGCCATCGCGGTCGTGTGACGGAGTTACTCGAGCGGACCCTCAACGACCAAGTCGAAGTCTACACTTGCGGGCCTGATCGAATGATGGCAGCTGTCGCAAATTTGTGCTTCGCGGCCCATGTCCCCTGTGAGGTTTCGCTCGAGGCTCCCATGGCTTGCGGTTACGGCGTATGTTTGGGTTGTGCCGTGCCTGCCGCTTTAGGCGGCTATATGTACGCTTGCGTGACGGGACCTTGCATCGAGGCCAAGGCGGTCGATTGGGAACGAACGCATGCCACGTTCGGCAAACCCGCTGCGAAAGGGGAGCCCACGTGACATCGCAATCAGTTCGAATTGGCTCGCTCGTGCTCAAGAATCCGGTTTTGACGGCATCGGGTTGCTTTGGCTACGGCCTCGAGTTCGATGACTTCTTCGATGTGTCGACGCTGGGTGGCATTTGCACCAAGGGACTCAGTTTGAAGCCACGTGACGGCAATGCCCCACATCGAATTTGCGAGACCCCGGCCGGGATGCTCAATGCGATTGGGCTTGCCAACGTCGGAGTCGAGGCCTTTTGCAGGGACAAACTCCCGATTTTGCGGGAACGCGGCGTTACCGTGGTTGCCAATATTTTTGCCTCGAGCGTCGATGATTTCGTTGCGTTAGCGGAGCGGCTGGACGGCGAATCCGGCGTTCACGCGATTGAACTCAACATATCTTGCCCCAACGTCACGCATGGCGGCATCGAGTTTGGTCGCGATGCAAAAATGGCGGCGCAGGTAACTGCTGCGGTACGCGCCGCAACGAAGATGCCCGTGTGGGTCAAGATGAGCCCGGAAGCGGGCGATTTGGTCGGTGTTGCTCGGGCCTGCGAAGACGCCGGTGCTGACGCCATTACCGCGATCAACACAATTCGCGGGATGGTGATTGACGTCGCCAACATGCGACCCAAATTGGCCAACGCGACCGGAGGACTCAGTGGTCCAGCCCTTCGCCCCATCGCCGTGCGCATGGTGTGGGAATTGGCGGGAGCCATAAAGATCCCCATTGTTGGAATTGGCGGAATTACGGATACCCGCGACGCCCTCGAGTTTCTACTTGCGGGTGCCAGTGCTGTACAAGTGGGGACCGCAAGCTTTCGCGACCCCTGCAGTGCGCAGACAATCATGCACGGAATTCGCGAGTTCTGTGAGGAGCGCGGGTGCGACGTCACTGAACTGATCGGTAAAGCTCGGAGGTAGGTCAATGGCAGCGGGCGCAAGAGCGTCAATTCAACGGTGGCTTTTGAGCGTTGCATTGACGCAAGCAGCCCTCGCGGGATGCCGCTCGGACGCGTCGCATCTCACGACGCGCTCGGTGGGTGTTCCGGGCAGCACACCGGCGGCGCCCCTTGAATTGCCCAACGACCAAGTTACTCCATCCAAGTCCACAGCGACGCAACACGACTACGATCTTTCACACAAGGGCATACCGCAGGACGGCGGACTATTGTTCCTTCATCCAACAGCCATGCGCGAAGAAAGTCACCTGGCATCCGACTCGCCGAACCCGCGAGATTCAGTTGGGGTGACCATCGAAGCTGAGTGGAAGGCTCTTGATTGGCCGCCGATCCCAAACAATTCGGAAATCGAACGCGAGCGCATGGTCGAGATTCGCAACAAAATGAAGTGGTCGATGCGAATCGACTTGATTGGTTCCGGAAGAATGCGGCTTTCGCTTACGAGCCGCGGATATGCATTGGAGAAGGGAACGGAGCTGCGCGCGCGAGTGGACCTACTCGGTCACGTCTTGGTTTGGCCCGATGAAAATCAGTATCGGATACTTCCGCCTGGCACTGTGCGCTCCCTGTTCGAAGACGGTCTAGCCGACGTGGGGCCAGCGTTAGCGACCAACATCAAGCCCGCGGGAACGGGCCACTGGCTCGACTGGGACACTGACCGCGTTTCCATTACCAATGCCTATGGTCATCTCATGATTGATCAGGCATCGAATCCGGCAGCTGGCGTATCGGGACGCCTACTTTGCCGGTGGCTACTCGAATTCATCAATGCGGAACCCTCGACCTCGGCCTGCCAAAGTGACTCGATACCCGTGCGCGGTCAGTTTGAATTAGCCGGTGGTGGTAAACTCGAATTCGTCGCGACACAGGTAAGTAAGAAACAGGAGTACGCTACATCGAGCATCTCGGTGCCGCCTTCGGGTGCGTCGCTCAATTCGAGAGATCTGCCCAGAGCATCCCCGACAACCAACGTGCTGTTGGCAGAACATCGCAGTCGGACTTCGACTAGAAATGCAAATGTTCCCCCGGCAACAGCCACCGGCCTAGTCGCTGCAAATCATACGCTGGGTCTTCGGGCGCTTCTCATTGACGGAGTCACAGCGACCTGGCTCATGCCCGGTGAGGAGCAAAGCATGCGGGAACTATTGCCCGGCAGCTATACGGTTGCTTGGCGGGACTTTCTCGGCCTCGCTAGCGAAGCACCGAAAGTGGTAACGCTCCCGGCGCGCATCAGTGTGGGTGCTGCACCCTGATCCATCTGACCTGAGTCGCCCGTGGGTCCGAGCACTTGGCACAGCATTGACACAGCCGTACATCGAGATCATCAATGCCACGTCGGAAAACCGCGATCTCGGCCAGTACACAATAGAAGATTCTTCGAGCACGGTTCGGCTTCCGAAAGTAACACTCACTCCCAAGCAAATCGTCCTGCTCTGGGCTGACGGACATACCGAGCAAGGAGTCCTACATCTCGGACTCAAGGTAAACGCTCAGGGCGAAACGTTAACGTTGCGACGCCGCAACGGGACGGTCGGAGACAAGGTCGAGGTCCCACCCTTGGCTGAGCATCATGCGTATGAGCGCATGCCCGACGCAGTGGGCCCATTCGCAGACTGCGGTTGCATCGGTCGAGTTTATCGTGGACATGCAGTCGGGCGACGAGGTTACGCTCCTCAACAGCGCCAATTGGGATCTCCATTTCATATTCATTCGAGAAGTGATCGACCGGCAATCTCATTTGGACCGTTGCGTGCCGGGCGACTTAAAAAATTCGATGACGCATGGACGGTATTTAGTGATGTTACGGGCCTTCTTTGCGGTACTGCGCCACGTGGACGATCCCACGCATTGGGTTCTTCGACCCGACAAGAGGCCCCTTCTGGCTGGTGTGATTTCCGTTAACTGCCAACGGGCCCGTCGCATCGATATGAGCCTCTCGGCGCAAGCCGAAGTCCAACGTCGTTTCTCAAGTTCCTGCCGGCAAATCGCAAGCAGCGTGCTGACGTTGTGGGACAATCCTTCCCCCGCTAAAGCACTCCGCAATTCTCACCAGCTCTCCAAGCCTCACCCCAGCGCGCCCCGAAGCGTCACTATGGCAAGGGTTTTCGTCGATGCTCAGCAAGAAACGATCCATCGTTCCAATATTTCGCTTGAGCAATTCCTTGGCTAGCCCGCGCAGGTCGAAGCGAAGCGGCGGCAAGTATCCGCCGCTCGACGCCCATAGGTTTGTCGCGTAGCAGCCCCAGGAACACAGAATGTCGGTATCGCGGATGAATTCGCGCCAACGCGAGTGAAGGTCTTCAAGAGTGCCGCCCGAGTGCAGTTGTTCTGCATCTAGGGATATGTGCTTGGTGGTGTTGGGTGCAAGGGGGCTTCTTGGAGCGACGATCGACTCGAAGACTTCGCCGGTCGAAAGGCGCTGCGCAACCCAGTGAACCAGCTCGTCCGGATACGCCGTCCGCAATTCGCCGGCGCACCAAGGCCACGCATTGGCTTCGCCAACGACACAAACTATGTCGTCTCGCCGTTCACGCAGAGCAATTGGGATGCTCGGAGGTGCACGCTTTTTCTTTATGACGCGGCGGCTCGGTGAAGAATGGTTGAGCTCTTTTAATTCAATTTGTCGATCGATCATCCGGCGAAAGGGCAATAGCAATGCCCGAAAGCGCACGGGCTCGCCTTCGAGCGCGCCTAAAGCGAACACGAGGGCTTCTATTGTCGACACACAATTGGGCTTGGGTTCCCGGCGGATTCGATATTCGCTTGGATTGGGAGGTTGAAAGGTAAAGCGCGGAAGCTCTCTGAGTATTGGATTCTCGCGAATCATCTTTTTAGCCTGCGACCAGGTGCCGTCCACCACTACCAGTGTTACAGGACCGGCGGGTGGTCGACGGGCTACATCAGTGGCATCATCGCCTGGGTAAAGCAGCAGTGCGGGCCGTTGCGGGTCGGATATCGCGCTCAGAAGTGCAGCCGATTGTTGCCAGTTGACACCCACGTGCAGCTCGGAATTAGGCAAAGACAGGTTTGCCATACGTGCCGTACCAATCGGCATGTCACGCTCGCGCGGGTGCTGGAGCAACACAACCCGCGTAGTCGTATCTAGGCGTGGAATCAACTCACAGTAGCAACTGCCCTTAGGCCGACGGCAGCGCAGGCATACTGGTCGAGGCTCGAAGGCTGCTATAGAATGCACAGTACTTCGCATAGCATGGCCAGAAGCCAAACAGGAGCGACCGAGAGTGGAATCGGCATGCAGCTGTTGAAGTCCTTCCCCAGCGGGGAAGGATCTAGGAAGGGGAGAAAACATCCCTAGGGCGTTGCAACCTGCCCTACGAACAAAATGCTGCCAGTTAGCCTGTGAATAACGGCAAACACGAATGGGTGGTCGAATCGCATCACCAATGTTCCGTCATCCTTGGATCCACTCGAGCTACCGCTCTGCATGGCGGTGCCGGCCGCGGAAGGAACCTCGATGCCATCCTTATTGACCACGAAGGTTGCTTCATGGGAAAGCGAAGCTAGCTGACAATTGGAGGATATAAAGGGGAGTGCAATCGGCGCTGCGGGTAAACCCAGGGACACCTCTAGATTGTCATAGTGACTTCGGAAGTCGACCTTCGGCCAATGCACGTCGACCATGCCCTTCTTGTGTTCCAGATCCTTCAGGATCTGGACCCACTTTGCGGGGCTTAGGCCGTGGACAAAGGACTCAATCGAGCCAGCCATTGGCATAACGGAAACTAGTGAAGTTGCACCGTACAGGAGGTCCAATTCGACGGCCTGATACGTCAAAGTCTGCACGTAGCGTGTCCGCAGAATGTTGTGCAGCATGTCAACGGAACCCTTGTTGCCAGACTTCGAAGCAAATGGCTCCGATTCCGCACTCCCGAAAGGCGAAACGAATTTCGTCTTGAAGTAGGCCGCGCTCAGCAGCACCGCAATATCCGCATCCGTCAGCTTCTTTACCAAGTTCACGATGCGGCTGTCGGTCTGCTCGCTTACCCAATGGTTGATCGTGCCTAACGCACTGCTGGACGCCCCGCGAATCGGCAGGCGAAACACACCCAGTCCATAGTACTGCTTGGACTTATCAACGAATGCGGAACTCGGCTGTACGCTATCGTCAAGCCACAGTGAGTTTGCAAATTTAAGGACGCCGACTCGTTCCGAACCCGGTTGAGTGGGTGTATTCATGGATCGAAGCAGCTGCTCCTGCCACGATTGCATGACTTCGTAGATTCGCTCGGGCTTGACGCCTGGCGCCATTGCCCTGGCAAGGCGATTCTCGCCACCGCCCCTGGCCCCGACTACTATCATGCCTAGAGCGAGTTGAAGGCTTACCGGTGAAAAGACGAAATTTTCGTCCGACTTGCTTGCGGAGAGCTTGTGAAAGGTGTTCCACGTAAAGGCTGCGTGCGATTGCGCGAATTTCTGTTGCACATCATCATTCAACTCGAGCGGCGGTAGTGAATGCGGCTCGACAACGGTCTTGACGGAAGCCCCGGCGCCCGAGGGCGCAATCGTCGGGGCGCTGCCGGGCCCTGCCTCGGGTGAACTCGCTGCTGACGCGGTTTCACCTCGGCGTGTCGGACTACTCGATGATCGGCTGCACCCCACTCCAACGGCAAAGGAAAGTCCAATTGCAAACGCGCATCCCCAAATCTCGCTCGATATCGGCCCGCTCATCCATCCGCTCCTTGAAAACCCGCGACGCCAGCTCAAGGTCGCCTCGACTTGAAGCTGGCGCGTACGAGACATCGGGATATTGCAGCATTTTGCACCCCGAGCAAAAATAGTACGTCAATTCGGTTGAATTGACGTACTAGAAAATCGCGAAAAGACCCACCAATTCTTTATGAATCGCGGCACCAGATGCTCTGACCGCACGTTTGTTGGGAAAAATACCTGGCGCAATGCCGAGAATTCCCGACTGACCAACAACCAGCCGCGAGTCGGGTCCGGACCTGACACCACAAGTTCCAACAATCCTGTGTGTGGTTGATACCAATTGCTCATGTCGCAAGCGACCTTGCGAAAAGTGGCGCTCAAAGATCTGGCGGGGCCCAAGGACCCTCAACGCAGAATCGTGACACAGATAATTGACTGCTACGCTGTTGGCGTTTACCCCCGCCATCAATTTCCATATTGCAGTGGAATGTCGTTTGCTGAGGCTGTCGACTTGACAACATGCGGCCATCGGCGTTTGCATGCCACCATGCGCGCGCTCGTGTCACTCGCTTTGAGTTTAGCAATCCTCGCCACGGGATGTGGCTCGAGTGTTTCGCATCCGTCTGTTCAGGCGTCGGCGAAACCGGAGCAACTAGCGCCGCGACCAGCGCGCACCACTAGGGTTGCCAAATCGGCAGAATCAGAACAACCTTCGCTTCAAGCGAAGCTCCCGCGCAATTGCATGCGCGAAGGCGGTGCCTGTTATCCTCCAGTAGATTTCGTGCGAGCCCTCTGTAAGAAGAAATATCCAGGCGTTGCAATTGCCATGTTCGAAAAGACAGCGCCTTGGAAACACGCCTTCGTAAAGGTGAAGGAAGTGGCGCCGGTAAACTCGCTGGGCGGTCCAACTGCACACGTCCAGCTCGAGTTCCTCGAAGAGGTACTGTTGTTGCGGGACCGTGAAGTCAAATTGCGGCAATCGATAGTCGACGTTCCCAATAGTTACGACGTTCTGCGTTTCGACGGCACCTGCGCCACCCTGGCCGAAGATGAATTCATGACGAAAAAGCCGTATGTGCGGCCCCGTTACGCTCCGATTATCTGGCAGCAGATTGACGCCGACATGCGACAGGCTCTAACTCAGAGTTCCAAGGTCGACCAAGCTGCTGAAGCGCAGACCATGGCCTGCCGCGGATCCTTTTTGGCTGGTGGCGGTGAGCCCTGTAAAGATGCAACCCAACAATTGGCGCGAGCAATCGTTACGGCGTTGAGTGAGGGGTTGCAGGTGCCGCCGCCTTCCAATCTGCCGTCATGGTCGGTAGCCTCGAGCGCTGCAAACCCGGTAGATCCAGGTTGTCCCGTGAATCACGCCTGCTAAGGGGCAGTACCGCTACGGTCGAGCTGCCTGCAATTCTTCGACAAGGCGCTTCGCGCGGTAAATCTTGTCTAGGGCCTCTATAATTGCAGCACTGTGCACGCCAACCGCACGATTCCTTTTCGGTTCGTAGACGTAGTCGCCGCCGAGGGAGTGAATGTTGCCATCGAAGACTATTCCGACAATTTGGGCGTCTCGATCCAAAACAGGCGAGCCGGAATTGCCGCCGATGATGTCGTTGGTACTGCAGAAATTGAGCCGCGTGGAAAGGTCGAGTCTCGACTTGGAATCGAGCCAACTTTTGGGCAGAAGGAAGGGCTCACTGCCAGTCGCGCGATCGAAGGCGTGCCGAAAATCCGTAAAAGGAGAGAGAAATTTGCCACCTTCTTCGTAACCGAGAACTCGTCCAAAGCTCAAGCGTAGTGTTCCCGTGGCGTCTGGATAAGCATTCGTGCCTAGGATATCAAAACGCGCCTGGGCGATCAATTCGGAACTTTTTTCGACCACGGCCTCGACATTGTCCTCGTAGTCTTTGCGGACGGCCCGCGCCTCGGGATCAATAGCGCGAGCAAGCTCGAGCATCGGGTCCCTCGAGGCAGCAACGGCACTGACGCCTCCTTCGAGCAATGCCTTGCGAACCTTTACGTCCCTAAGGCGTGTGCCCTTCACCAATCGAGTGGCAAGCTCAAGGGGGCTTAGTTTGCCGAGTACTCGCGTAACGAGCAAATTGTCCGGTCCCAGTTCCTCACGCAGTTTGGTGAGAGAATGCGTAAGCGTGAGAATCTCGAGATCATCATAAATGGGTGCAGTCGAGCCTACCTGCCTGGTGATGACCGGAGTTTGTGCATCCGTGTACTCGCGCAGACGCATTTCATTGGGCTTCGTTGATTCGGTAGTGGAGCGCAGTAGCCGACGCGCGTGGTCGAAGAGTTCGGACCAAAATCCGCGCCCTTGTTCGAGCATTAGGTAAGGCAATCGGATGGCCTCGAATCTAAGTTCCGCTTCCGCAATATCGTCCCAAGCGTGCAACGCCGTTGCTTTCAACTCAGGCTTGGCCGACACGCGTTCTCTAAGCGCATTTTCCTCGGCCACCTTGGCGGCAAAGACTGCCGGGTCATGCAGGGCTGCCACACGTCCCTGGATCGCTTTGAAGGAATTTTCGACGCTGAATAGCAGATGACTCGATATGCGTTTCTGTTCCGTTCCCCGTCGTTGAAATTCAGTCAACATTCCACGACCCTCCGCCAAATGCAAGAGCCAATCCGGTAGGCTCCGATCGCGAAGGACCTCGAGCTGGGCAACCGTAAGCTCTCGCGAGCTGTGCCCAGGGTGCCCAGCCACAAACGTGAGATCGCCTTCCTTAGGACCCGCGAGCGACCAGGGAAAGTAGTTCGGCGTGACCAGGGGTCGCCCATTTTCGTAAACACGCATGAATGCGACATCGAAGTCGTAACGCGGAAACATGAAATTGTCTGGATCCCCACCGAAGAAGGCCGCGACGAATTCTGGGGCGAAAACCAGGCGAACATCCTGAAACCGGCGATATTTGTACAGGTGATAGCGGCCACCTCGATATAGACTCACGACATCGCAGCGGAGCTCAGAGCTCGTTGCGCAATCCTTTTCGATCTTGGCTTGTATCGATTTGCTGGCTGCGTGGTACTCAGCCCCACTGCGACCTAAGGTCGCACCGTTTACTTGCTCCGTAATATCACTGATTGCGACTAGTTCATTGACCTCGATGTTTGGACACCTCAATTCGTCCTTGGATTCCTTTGCGCTAAAGCCTGACTTGACATAGTCCCGTTGTGCCGTGGACAACTGTTCGATGCAGCGACTCGCACAATGGTGATTCGTCATCAGTAGGCCAGCGTTCGAAACGAAGCTCCCCGAGCTGCCTCCAGCAAACCGCACCGCCCCTAACTGCACGTGCTCGAGCCACTCCTTACTGGGTGCAAAGCCATGCAACTTCTGCAATTGCTTCGATGGGAAGTCGTTGAGCAGCCACATGCCTTCATCGGTCGTCAGTGTAAACTCATCTCGGCCAAGGTTCCTTGCGAGCGGCTGAGGGGCGACACTGGCAATCGTCGCAGCCGGTGATGCCTGCGGATTCGGGGTGGCGCCCGGCAACTGTTGTGCCCTGGTGACGATGCATCCGGTACCCACGACTATCGACAGAAGCGCAAAGAATACGCGGTCACTCGCTCGATTCATTCCGGGACGAGTCTAGCATTCGAAAAGGCCAAGCCCGCAGGTCGAGATTCCTGTCAGAACGGACGTACAGGTCACCGGTATTCGTGAGCATTCCTAGCGATTGCACCGCCGACATATTTGGCCAGGGAATACGGACTTGTGCGTGACGTCTCGACCAAAAAATCCTGCCAAGTGTTGAATATTTTCGTTGCTACCCGCAAATCCGTGAAGGCGCATGAGACGTTCGAGAGACAGTAGGAAGGTACTTAACCAACGCCGATTTGAACCGTGTTATCATCCGAAGTAATGTCTCGGCGGCTCTATTCGATTCTCCTCGCAGTGTCGGTTCTACTGCTCTCTCCCACGCTATTTGCGAAGGCCACCAGCACTGGCAAATTGATACGCAGCCTACAGACCAGCGACGACTTTAGAGTTCGCACTCAGGCAGCGCTATCGCTAGGCGGGTCGAAATCGTCGGACGCTGTCGAGCCGCTCTGTAACGCTCTCGAGGACGAAAATACGACAGTTCGGACCGCGGCTGCCGCGGCAATCGGGCGCTTGCATCTCGGAGGTGATTCGTGCCTCGAACGCAGGCGCAAGGCCGAGAAAAACGCGACGGTCAAGACTGCCATCAAGAAGGCAATCGACGTGCTTCGCGCCGAACCAGAACCGGATTTTACATCGGAGACTCGGTTTTACGTCGCCATTGGCAAGACTACGGACAACACGGGGCGCAGCGGTGATGAAGTCAACAACCTCGTGCGTAAATCCATGCGCGAAACCGCCGAGTCCTCGAATAATATCTTGATGGCGCCCGCTTCCGAAACCACCACTCAGGCAAAAAAGAGGCTTTCCGCGCACAAGGGCGTCAAGGGGCTCTACCTATTGCCCCGCGTGGGAGCGCCGCAGTATACGGACAAGAACCTGAAGATACGCATCGAAGTCGCCTATTTTACGTATCCCAGTAAGGCGCTTCTGGGGATGCTCGGCATTCCCCTTTCGGCGCAAGGTGTCCGCGGCAAGAGCCGAGATATCGAGGACCAGCTGATCGAGGCCGCATCCGAACGGGCCATAGAAAAGGTCCCGTCCTTTGGGTCCGACGTACAGTGAGGGTGGATATAAAACGCCGAGCTCGATCGGCGTTCAGCCGACAGAAGTCGAGGTCGGCCAAAGGCTTCCGTTTCTTTACTGCTTGCGGAAAGTCTACGTTCGACTCTATCCTAGCAGGATCGCAAACCAATCATCTTCCATTCCGGGGCGGCAACATCGCCAGCTCAAAAACTACCTGCTAGATAAGCGCTTTCAGCTCAAATATAGTGGGTATCTAGCTGGCATTGCTTTCCTCTTCAGCGCCTGCTTGGGCTTTCTGTTGTGGCGCACCAGCAATGCAGTGATTGCGCAAAGCCACCAAACCGTAGCTCAGGGTGAACAGGTAGTTGCTCGCGGCCGAGAGGTGGTCAAGGAGAGTCAGGCGGTCAGCGAAGTTGTCAAGATGAGCATCGTCAAGGATCCGGATTACAGCGATAACCCGGCCTTGCTCGAAGCATTCCAGGGTGATTCCGCCAAGCAAAATGAGCGGCTCAACGAACAGCAGAAGACGCTCGAACGCCAGTCAGCCGCTCTCAAACAGCAATCAGGCGACATCGCGCACCAGCAGCGTTTACTGTTCGTGATACTCACATCGACACTCAGCCTGCTCGTTGTGTTGATTGGCCTGGCTGGTATTGTCGTCACGCACAAGGTCGCCGGTCCCATCTACAAGATGAAACGGCAGATCAGGGACGTCGGCGAAGGCAAGCTGCGAGTGCCGGCTAGGCTTCGAAAGGGTGACGATTTGGTCGATTTTTTCGAGGCATTCGAGACAATGGTGATCAATCTGCGCGGTCGCCAACAAGTGGAAATCGAGAAGCTCGAGAGGGCCATCGCAACGCTTGGGCCTAAAGCCAAACCAGGCGAACTCGAAGAGCTCAATCAGCTTCTAAAAGAGATGAAGGCTGCGCTAGACGTTTGAGTGATTCATGCGATTGCGGCGCTGCCTGAGCGCAACGCAGACTACGCAAGAAATATACTGAATATATTCAGCCGGAGTCGATGGCGTTGCGGCAATCTGTAGTGGGTTCGGCCAGAATCTAGCCAAAGGTCTCCTTGTAGGCATCTTCGTTGAATCCCACAAGGTAATGCTTTCCGTAAATCACGAAGGGCCGTTTGATCAAATTACCGCGCGATGCGAGGAGCCTCAGCGCATCACTTTCCTTCATGTGAGGCAACTTGTCCTTCAGCCCCAGCTCTTTGTAATCACCGCCCGAAGTGTTGAAGAGCGGCCGCAAGGAGCCTAGTTGGACTAGGGCCTTCTTCAAGTCAGCCTCCGTGGGTGGCTGATCGCGAATGGGCCTTTCGTCAACGGTAACATCGTGGCTTTTCAACCACGCCAAGGCTTTGCGGCACGTGCCGCAGCCTGAATATCCATAGAAGATGGGCTTTGTTGGCATGGCCCCAAATTGTTAACCGCGAAAAACCCTCAAGTCCCGAAAAATCCTCGCAAGGTCCAGCGCTGGGCTGCGTGAAATTGTATTCAGCAGAGGCTGTCATGGTTGCTCGGTTGCGTTGATGCGGTAGTTATCGAGTAATCATGTCCACTCGCGTAGCTTCGCACCCCCTGCAAGTCCTGCTCTTGGCAGTGGGCTGTGGTTGTCACCTTCCGGCTTGTGACTTGTGGGACTCCAACTCCAGCGACGCAGGATCCGGAGGCACTGGCAACACCTCGGGGACGCAATTGGCTGCCAATTGTGTTGCGACGTTCACCGCTTGTGGCGGCGACATAACTGGCACTTGGAATTTGCAATCGATATGCGCGGAAAGTAGCCTTGTTGACGCTGTCAATGCGCTGTACCTCGCGGGCGTAGACTGCGGAAACGTATGTGCTTCGGCGTCGATGAGCGCATCGGGCTCGGTGACGTATTCAGGTCAAACCGTGAGCAGTAGCGAGTCATTCCGATTGGTTGAGTCGTTGGGCTTTGGTGATGCCTGTTTTACCGAGCTCAAAGGAACGACATTGTCGGATAGTACCTGCCAGACGGGCGCCAATGACTTCGGCGGATCGGCAAGTTGTGCTCTATCGCTGTCAACTTGCGCTTGCCAGCTTAATCAAACGACGACTGATGGGGCAACCACTTACACCTTGTCGGGCAATAACGTCACGGAATACAATTCTACGACTCTGACTCAGGAAACGATTGAATATTGCGTGACAGGAACTTCGATGGTTCAACGTCGAAAGCTTGGTCCGAGCGTGAATTTCTTGGTGACTTTTGCTAAACAATGATTGCCTTCGACACCGATTAGTTCGTGCGCAACGACTAGCTGGGCCGGCTTTCGTTGGGGATTCGTTCCGAATGCGTCATTCCGGTGAGTTGACGCATGGCACATCTCTAGGACGATGAAGCGCGGGAGTCATCCGAGTCCACCAATTCGAAGAAATGCCGATCAGGCAACATCCCGATGGCTGCGCTTTGCCCACCTTCGTTCGCTGAAGCTGGACCCCAGAAGACGTTTCCCCCGTGTTCGCGCATTCGGGACACTGCTTGGTCTACGTCAGTCTCGAGACCGAAGCCCACGTCGCCTGAATGCGTTGTGCGGTTGTCACATTCGTAGAGTGCCATCGCCACTTCGCCCAATTGGAACACGACAGGGCCTGATGCTGCGAAAGGGTGTGGCGTTAGCGCAGCCGACGAGGCGTAATCGGGTGCAGTCTGGAGTAGGGCCTCGTAGCGCTTAACCGCTTCAGCGAGGTTTGGAACAAACAGACTGATGAATCGCAAATGTGGGACCTTTGACATATTGATTTGCCGCGACGTATCGATCATTGAGGAGTTCTGCGTTCGAGCTGAAAGCTGACGACTGAGGGCTGAAAGCTATTTGCCGCGCTCATTTCCCCAGAGGAGCACCTGCAGCCGAGTCGAGAAGCGGAACCCGTGCTCTATCGCCGCTTCGGCGACCAGCGTCGAGCGCTCCACTAGTTGTGAGGGGCTTTTCGCCTCTGGCATGAGAATCACTTTGTCCGTTGGCCAGTGAAGGGCGGTGACCCATCGAAGTATTTCTTCCAAGTCTTCCTTGGCTACGACGACCCACTTGAGCCAGGCGCGCTCGGTGTCGCGCAATGTCTCAAGGGCGGCCATCTTGAACCGCTGAGCCTCTGGAATTCCGCTGTTTGACAATTTCGGTGACACGTTCCACTGCGCAACTCGGTCAGACAACGATGCACTGGGGACGATAGTTCCATTCGTTTCGACTTCGACGGCAAACTCGCCCAGCTCCGTGACGAGTTCCTCGAGCGCCTGCTGCTGGAGGAGCGGCTCACCACCGGTTATGACCAGCCGTCGCGGCGTCAATGCTCTGATGCGTGCCGCTGTGACCAATAGATCTTCATCAATCAGTTCAGCCTTTCTGTCATAGTGCCGCCAATCCCAGGAGTAAGGCGTATCGCAATAGCTGCAATTGAGGTTGCAGTCGCCTAGTCGCAAAAACGCAGCTGGCACACCCGCGCTGACCCCCTCGCCTTGAAGGCTCGCGAAAAGTTCGGAAATTCGCAAGGCAGTCACGCAGCAAGTCTTGTCTGAAGTATGTCACGCAGGCAATGCTTCTCATGCTATAGCCCCTAGCCTATGCCTAGTAAACGGGGCACGCGCCCCATCGACGCTCTTCGCAATGTAGAGATAATCCCTGGTTTTCACCGGCTTGCCGAGGGCTCGGTCCTGTATCGAGCCGAAGGTACGGTGATTCTGGCAACTGCATCCGTCGATGATCAGGTGCCCGAATTCATGAAGGGCAAGGGTGAGGGTTGGGTGACCGCCGAATATCAGATGCATCCACGGTCCAACCCGGTTCGAAGGGAACGTCGCGACGGGCGTGAAAAGCCACTCGGCGGGCGGAGCAAAGAAATCGAAAGATTGATCGGCAGAGCATTGCGGGCGGCCGTGCACCGTCGATACCTAGGTGAACGTCAGATAGTAATCGACTGCGACGTGCTCGAAGCGGATGGGGGCACACGCACAGCTGCAATTACTGCAGGCTGGCTCGCGCTCGCGTTCGCAATAAACACACTTCGCCGCAAGCAGCTCCTCGATATTCCGGTCCTTCGCGATCAAGTTGCCGCGGTCAGCGTTGGCTATATCGATGACAAGCCCACTCTCGACCTGTGCTACATGGAGGATTGCGCGGCTCGAGTGGACTTGAACATCGTTGCAACCGCGAAGGGCGCTCTTGTCGAGTTGCAGGGCACCGCTGAACAAGAGGCCTTGCCTCGCAAAAATATGGATGAGATGATTGATTTGGGTCTTGCCGGCACGCAAACGCTGTGTGCCCTTCAGCGGGAAACGCTCGAGCGCGCGGGGGTCAGTCTTGACCGCGTGCTGCGGTCGTGAGATGGATGTCTGGTTAGCTCGACACCGAGAGGAAGTTAGCATGGCAAAGTCACAAGGGTTTTTCCAGGTTATCCGCTTGTCAACGGTTTCAGGTACCATCGCCTTTGCAATAGGCTGCAGTTCGAGCGACAAGCCCGCGCCTACAGGAGGGGCGGTTACTTCGATTGACCAGAACAAAGTGTTGAGCTCACTTTCAACCAGTGAGATGCAGACACTCTGCAGCGATTTCAAGAGCTATCTCGTACAGAAGACTTCCCAGGATTTTGCCGCCCGATCTTGTATGCAATCTGCACTGGTCGCCGCAGGCATGAGTGACCCAACACAGGCAAGCCAAGCCTGTCACACTGCATACGACGGCTGTATGGCGCCCTCGAACCCCAAGGATTCTTCGGGCATAACGATCAATTCGCTTTGTTCCAGTTCGCCTGGAGCACCGTCGTGTTCAATAACGGTTTCGCAGTACATAGATTGCCTCAATCAGCTGATTCCTGCTGCCCAGGCTGCGTGGGCATCGACCGATGGCCTGTGCGACAATCTGGCATCGTGTTCCGGCACTTGTAATTCGACCCTCAATCTCCCGGCCGCTTGCGCTCAGGTCAATACTACTTGCCCGAGTCCGAGTCTGACACCTCAGGTGACGTACACAACTCCAGGCTGATTTTTACGCGATGACACCGCGCCAAGTCAGGTTCCCTGTGCGGCACAATAAAAATGGCCCCAGGTAATCAAAGCCAGCCATTACACGGGAGTGTCCCGGCGTGCATACCTGGGGCCTAAGCCCTTTGCTGAATTCTCTTGCCCAAGTATCCGAAAGATTCCTTTTGGGTCAAAGTGACCATGTATTTTCGTTGAATCTGTGAGAATCGCGAATTTTGACCCGTTTCGAGTCCCTCGAACACTATGGATTGAGCCACCGTGCCGCATTCGGTCCTCGGTCCCCGCCCCACTGATTCCCAGGATATGCCTTCTCCCAGGCATGTCGATATGGCGGTGTCGGCGTCTGCCGTGCGACGCGACAGCTCGGTGGCGCTTTTTTCCTCGCTGAATCTGTTTTGGCGTGTTTTCAAGTTAACTAACCAGCGACCCCGGCCGTTGACCACGGGGTCGGCCCCGTGAAAGATGAAATCGAAAACATGACGGCTCGCGCTAGGCGCGGGGCTTTAGATTGTTCCGAACGACGTCAACTTGGAGTGGCTCTGGACAATTCGCTCGAAGCCAGAATGCTATATCGCGCCGGTTGCAAATTCGACGCCTTGGACAACGTGCTACCCGGTGACGACAACCTGGCTGAAAGAATCACACGGCGAGTTATGGCGTCCAAGTCGCCCGCATCGGGACGACGCAATCGCTAAGAGCCCAGTTTTGTTGGGCGATCAATCGCTGAGGGATTTGACGCGCTAACAGCCGAGTCGATGCGCCCGTGAACAGCGGATGGAGCCTCTTGCGCCTCGATGCCGAATTTCTCGAAAAGTACAGAATACTCGGAAACGCTTCCGGAATCGGTCTCATTCGCGAAATGAGGTGACTGCTCGGCGAGCGGAAAATACAGGGTGAAGGTCGTGCCACGACCTGTCTCGCTGGCAACGTCAACGAAACCTTCGTGCTCCTTCACGACGCCATGCACGATCGATAGGCCGAGCCCACTGCCACTGCTATCTCTGAGCTTTTTATTGGTGAAGAATGGTTCGAATACCCTACCAATCAAGTCTGCGGGAATGCCTGGACCCGTGTCGGAAACAGCGACCACAGCGTACTTGCCGGGTGCAACTGTCTCATGTAGAAGTATGGGTTCGACAGCATTGACCGCACTGGTCTGTACGGAAAGCGTGCCGGATTCACCAATAGCTTCGATTGCGTTGCGAACCAAATTCGAAATCGCCCGCTCTATGTGATATTGGGAGGCATTGACGAGTAGCGAAAGAGGGGACAGCTTGATTGTCACTTCAATCCGACTAGGCTCGTCTTTGACCGACAACTGCGGCTCAGCGCTCAAACAGCTGGCGACCATCCAATTGAGGTCCAAGGTCGCCTTCTGCATGCGCCCCTGCCTGCCGAGTGTCATCAGATCTCTGATAGTCTGAGTGGCTCGATTCGCCGCGGATTTGATGGTCTCGACATAATTGCGCAGACGCTGGCCCTCGCCGCTGCGGGTCACCCCGAGCTTCTCGACGAGACTCAGCATGATGTCCGGCAACGCGACGAGCGGGCTCAATGCACTGTTCAGGTCGTGGGCTACGCCGCCAGCCATCACGCTCAGCGACTCCATTCGCGTCGTGGCGGCCACCCGCTCTTGTACACTGCGCTCATTTAGCGCAGTTTTGTATACGATTTCTTGGTGCAGCGACACGCTTTTTAGTGCAAAGCTGATTTGCTCTCGCAACATCCCACACACTCCAAACCCTGCCTGCGGCTCGAATATGGCAACGCCCAGGTAATGGGATTCGAAGGTGAGAGGCAGCACGAATGACGTGTGGCGTCGGTTGGTGTAGTACCCCGCAAGTGATAAAAGTTTTGCGGCCGGTTGCGGCGTCCTTGTCTGATTGATGACTTGGCCGTCGCAAAGTCCAAAAAATGGCGTGAGGTCCGTTGGTTGCCCTGCGGCGCAGAGTGCAATGAGGACGTTGTTGATCGGGACCAGCGGTAGTTCCTCGGCCAGGGTGCGCTCGAGTCCTGTGACATCGGGAACACTTGCAAACATTTCTCCGCAACGGAGCAGCCTTTGATAGGTGACCTCGATATTCGAACGTTGCTCGGATTGGGAACGGGTATTCGCGAGCGCGATCGCACGGCGCGCGGCATCCCAGATTTCCTCTAGATCTATGGTTCCGATTGCTCGGAATTCGTGGCGGAGAAAGCCAATTGCAGTTTGAAAATCATCGAAGTATTCGTTTTGGTTGCCGGTCTTTTCCAGTAAATCGTCGAGCGCTGCCAAGAACGCGTCCTTGCGCCCAGCAATTTCTGCTTGCAATGCGACAAGGAGTTGACTTGATTCCGTTCCCGCTAGCGCTGCGGGTCCAGACAGGAGTTCATTCAAATGCTGACGAAGCCGTTCCGAGTTTTCCTTCAAGAACCGCTCGGCAGGGAGCGCGGTACTCACCGCGCGCGGCTCGGTCGTCACTACATTGCGAAAATGGCAACCGCATGATCGACGTTTGACCAATTCCACGGGCAGACAGGTGCGATTGGGCACTTGTTTGCCGTCTAGCTGAGCGAGTATTATATCGATGGCAAGCGCTGCCATTCGTTCGAGCGGTTGACGTGCCGTCGTCAGTGGCGGGTTCGAAAATCGCGCCGAAATTAGATCATCGAAGCCCGCAACGCATACGTCGCGTGGCACGTGAAGTCCATGGCGCTTGAGCGATTCGAGCGCCCCCAGCGCCATCCCGTCATTGGCTGCGACCAACGCATCGAACTCGGCGCCGCGCTCGAGTAATGCGTTGGTAGCGAGCAATCCAGTAGAATAGGTAAATTCTGCAAATACTGTCAAATCAGGATTGAAAGGTATTCCGTGGCGGTCAAGGACTGCACGATACACTTGCAACCGAGCGACGGCGTCGGCGTTGTTCCGGGGCCCGCCTATGAAGGCGACACGCTGGCAACCGTGATCTTGAATCACATGCTCGACGACGGCCTGCATACCCAATTGATTGTCGATGAGTATGCTCGGTATGTCGGGAAACTCGATTCCGAGACTGCAGAGCGCCATGGGCCGATAGCTCTCGCAGAGTTGCCTGAGGCGGTCCGCCCCGCAGGCGGACGCTAGCCCCGGGGAAACCAAGATGACGCCGTCGATACTTTCTGGGCGTACTAGACTGTAAACGTGGTTGTGGACGGCACTTAGAGGATCTGAACTAAATAGGGGACGCCCGACGACGAAGACGAGGTTGTAGTCATACCGTTGGCATGAACTCTCGAAACCCATTCTCAGCTGGGTCTCGTATCCCGAGCCGAGGTGGTCAACGAAGTCAATTAGAACGGCAACCGTTCTTCGGGCTCGGGCTAGACCCGTGCTGGGGTTCGGAGGACAGGACACGTACAGTACCAAACCTGAAGCTTTTCCCGAATTTTGTCCAAAAGCAAACGAGAGCCTGCAATTTAACGCGGGCCCCGGCCAGTTCCGCAGGACTTCGGCGGGAGTATTTCGCCAAGGGTTTGCGCTAGCGAGGCATCCGGACGACTTGGGCATCGCCTGCCCGGCGCAACAAGTCGACGAACTGTGCCTAGGCTTTCGGCTTCAACAGCGATAGCGATAACCTGACAAAGTCCGATTCCGTCAAGATTCCCACCAAGGTGCCGTTTTCCAATACGACGGGCAGGCAAGTGAGTTTTTTGTCGAGCATTACACGACATGCCGTGGTGAGCGGTGAATCAAGCCGGGCGATAACGACGTTCTTGCGCATGATAACACCCGCTTGAGTGTCGCCCCCGAGTTTTGGCGCCTCGGTACCATCCGGCATTTTGCCAAGTTCCGCATGAAGTAAGTCCGTGCGGGAAATGAGCCCGACGAATTTCATGTCTGAATCAACAACGGGTAGATGCCGGAACTTGAATTGTTGCATCCATTCTTCGAGATTTCCGACTGGTTCGTGTTCCTCGACGGTGATGATTTTTCGCGTCATCCAGTCTGCCACGACCTTCGGGGGCCAATTGGCTGACGGTAACGTCGAGGTCACGTTCATGGGGCGGCTCGTTGAGTCGAGCGCGGACTTGAGTCGCAGGCTTGGAGGCAAAGGCCGCATCGATTCAGGCTCGACGTCGATTACCTCCACACTGTTTCGCTGTTCTTCGGGTGCAGGCCCCATCGGGGCATCAGTTGTACCCGTCGCCGATTCCGCTTCTACCGTCGCCGGCTGCTCTGCGACGTCTGCAGTGCCCGTCGCTGTTCCCGCTTCTACTATCGCCGGCTCCACTATGGCGTCTTTGGTGCGCGTCGCCGTTCCCGCTTCTACCATCGCCGGCTCCACTGCGGTGTCTGCGGTGCGCGTCGCCGTTCCCGCTTCTACCATCGCCGGCTCCACTGCGGTGTCTGCGGTGCGCGTCGCCGGTTCTTCTTCTTTGACTTTAGGTTTAGGCTCGGTCGAGCCGCCATCCGTTGGTAGATCCTCGCTGCCCATACACACCGATTATCACAACTGCGGGTGTACGAGTAAGCCCCCAGTTTGCTTCGAAGTCTGCTCGCAAAAATACCAGGGAGTTAATGTGGGAGCAAGACCCCGACATAGGGCCGGTGGGGAGGATAGCGACAATTCCCTACTCCTGGGATGGATCCGTCAGCATTCACGATTCGTCAACAGGGCAAGGGTCGTTACTACGCCAACACGCCCGCGACACAGGCCACCAAACAAGTCGTGAGTAGACCGCCCAAGAGTGCGCGAGGAGCAATTCGCGCGACGTCGCTACGGCGACTGGGCGCCAGACTCGAGTAACCGGCGATCTGGATACCTACGGTGCCAAAGTTCGCGAAACCGCACAGGGCATACGCCGCTATGAGTTGACCCCGCGGACTCAGCCAAGCCGGATCAGTCGCAAGCTTTTGGCTCATTGTGCTGTAAGCTACGAATTCATTGAGCACGGTTTTTTGTCCGAGAAGCGCGCCCAAGTGTGAAACATCTTGCCAGGGCGCTCCCATGAGCCATGCGAGCGGCGAAAACAACGCACCCAGCAGGGCTTCGAGTGACCACGATGCGTGAAACACGTGTTGCCCTACGAAGGCCAATAACCAATCAGCTAAG
Organism: Myxococcales bacterium; assembly: GCA_003154095.1. GTDB lineage: Bacteria > Myxococcota_A > Polyangia > Polyangiales > Polyangiaceae > FEN-1139. The sequence goes on from PMCK01000289.1 coordinate 21,905, forward strand.
TGGGTTAGTGCCAAGAATACGATAAGCATGGCCGCGACATTGACGGCTAATCGTACGCCGTCAATTGTACCGGCGGCCACCGCATCCAGCACATTGGCCGTTGAACGAGGCATCTGGATCGGCGATGCGCTCGCGGTTTCGGGCACCGCGGTCTCGGGCAATAACAGCTTTGCTATCAGGATCGAAGCCGGCGCGCAAAGGACGCTACAAACGATGAGATGCCCCGCGATACCAGGTACGTAGTTGCGCAACATTACGACATAGGCAGCGAGCACGCTCCCCGATGTCGTCGCAAACCCGGCAACCATGCACGCATTGAGCTCCGATAGCGTCATGCGCTCGATATAGGGTCTTATGACAAGGGGAGCCTCTGCGCACCCCACGAATACATCGGCCACCGTCGAAAAGCTTTCCGCCCCGCTAACCCCCAATGACCGCGACAAGGCCCGCCCAAAGATTCGAACGATGAAGGGCAAAATCCTCAAATGGTAGAGAACACTGATGAGCGCTGAAAAAAATACGATTGTCGGCAATACCTGAAACGCGAAGATCATGCCGAAGGAGCGCGTGTTCGTGACTAGACTTCCAAATACGAATTCCGAGCCATGTTGGCTAAATGCGAGTAGCTTTTCGACGGCGGCATTGGCGAATCCAAACCCATTGCGTAGCGGCGTTCGCAACAGCAGCGCCCCGAGGACGAATAAAATCAGTGCACCCCGACCTAAGCGGGAAAAGGAAACTGCCTTTCGAGACGAACTTGGAGCCAAGGCATAAGCCACGAGAAGCAGGCAAAAAGCACCAAGCAGGCTTGTCAATCGCTGTGTCATCGCGCACCCGGACCGGCGAGACTCTACAGCTTACCGATGACGAGCGCCAAGAGTGTCGTGACCCCAGAAGTATCGAATGCGACCCACGGCTTGCGCTTGGAGCATACGGAACTAGAAATAGCGTGGATTTGGCTCCCAAAGTCGGGCACAGCCACTAATAGACATGACCCAATCAGAAATCGTTCGCCAACAAATTACCAACGAAATCAAGTCCAACCGAGTGGTCTTGTTCATGAAAGGTGACCGACAAGCCCCGCGCTGTGGATTCTCCGCTCAAGTCTGTTCAATGCTCGGTGAATTAGGGGTCGGCTTTCAGACATTGGATGTGCTGTCCGACCCTCAGTTGCGGGAAGAAATTAAGGCCTTTTCCAACTGGCCCACTATTCCTCAGCTTTATGTCGACGGTCAATTCGTCGGCGGCTGCGACATTGTCAGTGAACTCTACAAGACAGGAGAGCTCGGGCGAATGCTCGGCGCACCGGAGGTAGAAGCTCCGAACCCGACCATTCGCATCACGGATGCAGCTGCCAAGGCATTTGCCGGCGCCCAGGCAGAGGGATCCGAGCAACTGCGACTCGAAATTGGCCCCAATTTCGAATATGACCTCCTGTTCGATGCGCCCCAATCGAATGACATCGAAGTTACAAGCAATGGGGTCACCTTGCGCATGAGTATTGCGACTGCTCGCAAGGCCGACGGTCTCGTAATCGACTTTGTCGAGGGTCCATCGGGAGCAGGCTTCAAGATAGAGAGCCCTAACGAACCAGCCAAAGTCAAGGAATTGAGCGCGAAGGAACTTCAGCAATGGATTTCCGAAGGTAAAGGCTTCGACCTATTTGACGTGAGAACCGAGCAAGAGCGACAGATTGCACGCATCGCCAACGCCCGAGCCATGAACGCAGAAGGCGAAGCGTACTTGCGTTCCTTGGACAAGAACAAACCGCTAGTCATTCACTGCCATCACGGCTCGCGCAGCCGCGCTTTCGCGCAACAACTAGTCAGTGCGGGATACCGCAACGTCCACAACCTCGAGGGCGGCATAGACGCTTGGTCCCAAGCCGTCGATCCCAACGTGCCCAGGTATTAATTTCACGAAGGGCTCGCGTGAATTGATTGGCAACCGCTTCGAATTACCAACCTTGTCGCCGGGTGCCCGCCCGGCGGCGAACACCCACATTTTAGCACGCCCGGCAGGACTCGAACCTGCGACCAGTGGGTTAGAAATGCTCACTCGGTCAGCAATGAATCGGCAGATTGGTGCAATGCCTACGCGTATTGCGCTGGGGTTGGCAAGCGGGTGTGCGGAAAGATTGGCGGAGGGACAAATGCGTACACCGACTACGCGAGCGCGACCTTGAGCGAGTGGTACAATGCTTGTAGCTCCAATGGCGCAAATGCTTATCCGTACGTAGGAGCCTATCAACCGACGACCTGCAACGGCGACGACTTTGGCGCGAGCGCGAGCGCTTACACCACCACTGTCGTAGCGAGCCTCACGGGCTGCCAGGCACCAGTACCGTACTCCGGTGTCTACGACCTCAGTGGTAATGTTTCGGAATGGGAGGACAGCTGCGACACAACCCGCCAATCGGGGAACTGCCTCATCCGTGGTGGCGCATTCAACTACAGCGGCAGCTACCTCACTTGTGGCTACGCCAACATCCTCCCCCCGCAACTACGCAAGCAACGTCGTCGGGTTTCGCTGCTGCTCCCCCTGAAGACCCCGCAAGTCGAGGCATGCTCGAAGCGCACAGGAGCGTGTCCAATGGCGGGCTTTCCTATTCACGCGGAATCACGGCACGGGCCAGCACTCGGCGCAGCCGCACCGGTTGTTCACCGTGTCGTAATTGCGTGGCCCCTGGTCCCGACTCTATCACTTGGTGTATTTCCTCCGTTTGCCAGAATGTGACCTACCGTCGCATTCCTCATAGTTGCTCTGCACAATCACTGAGTTATGGACATCGCAATTGCACCTCGCCGGGCTACAAAGCTAAACTAGTTTGGACAGGCAACATATCTCTTGCACGCTACAGTACAGAGACTTCCTACAGTCCCATTACCCGCCGGACCAGAGCCGTCGCTCATTCCGTCATCTCAGCCGAGAACCATTGCCCGAGAAGCTGCATGCCCGGCATTAGAGCATGAACGTGCCATTGCTCATAGGGGACCGGAGCGGTCAGGGATTTTTGGTGGCTCGGCGCCCGCGCAGTCAGGCAACAACGGTTCGCCCGCTGCGAAGGTAAAGAGCAGCGACTACGGGCCGTTCGTGACGAACACATGAGTCACGCGGTACGCGATGCACTGATGGGATGGCGAGCGGCAGTGCCCTGCCCGCTCGCCGTCGCGTCCACACATCTGCTCCGGCCAATCGTAGTCATTGCTGCTCGGCGAGAACGACTCCCCTGTTAGAATGCGTGTCGCCGTCACCGCGGTGCAACCGTGGTAACCGATAATCGGGGTGAGGCCTTGAACTCCTTGGCGCGTTGACAGACCCATGACCAACCGTCATGGCATGCCTTGGCGAGCAACTTCGCGGCTCGCTCTCGATCCACCTTGCCGCAAACTCCCGTGTGCCAGATCAAGCCTGCAACTCCGTTGTCCTCGGGGTTTAGAGGTGCAATCCTGCTCCCACTCGGCAACCCGGTCCTCGTTGCAGCCAGCCTTGAATAACACTTCGGCCTTTGGCTCGTTTTGCGCTGTGCCGCGACCAAACAGGTACATGAAACCAGCGTTCATGCACGCTTCTTCCAGCCCCGACTCACATGCCTTTTCGAACGCCCTTAGAGCCTGCCGCTCGTTGCTCTTCATTCCAATCCCATTGAGTTGGGCGAACGCGAGACTGTCACACGCATCGTGTGAGGTATCAAATTGCAAGTCACAGCCGCTCTTGAATAGCGCGAGACCCCGTTTGGGATCTTTGGTAACACCGGCTCCCAAAAGGTAGTGCCACCCGAGATGATTGCACGCACCACCGCCCCTAAGGCTACACGCTTGCTGGTACAGGTCGAACGCGCGGGCCACATCCTTTGGTACACCCCTTCCGCGTTCGAGCATGAACCCGAAATTCGCGCAGGCTTCCGACGAGCCAGCGTTGCAGCCCTGCTCCTCCAATTCGGCCGCGCTCTTTACGTCCCTGGGGAAGCCCTCGCCAGCTGAAATCATGAGCCCCAGGTTATTGCAGGCAATGGTCTCCCCGTAGTGGCAGGCGCGTTCGAACATGAGGGCGGCGCGATCAAGGTCTTGCGGCAAGTGATTGTGTTCGTAGTCGGCAAGGCCGTAGTACGCGAACGCGAGTGTTAGGCAGTCCCACCCGCTGTGATCGGCACACGACTTTTCGGATATGGCCAGGCGCGGTAGGCAACTGCTCGCAGCGTCGTCGCCACACGCCAGTTCGTACAAACGCTTGCGGTCATCGGGTGTGACATGCAAGATCCTGGGTGACTCATCGCGCTGGCTCTCGGTTGCCGCTGCGAGAACGGACAGGCTTGCACAAGCGGCAGGTTCCGTGCCGTAACAGCCATCCAGATACGCTTGTTTGGCGCGGCGCAATGCCTCAGATTGTTCTCTTGCACGGCCGTACACTTGGGCCAGCCGATCACAGCCCGGTTGCAGCCTGTGGTCGCAAGCGAGTGCATACAAGGGGACCGCGCGCGCCACATCCTCTGGCACACCCATTGCCGTTTCGAGCATAACGCCCAATTTCAGACACCCTTCGACGTTCGCCCCAAAGCAGGCTCTTTCGTACAAGTTCGAAGCGCTCTTCGGATCCCGAGCTACTCCCTTGCCAAGCTCGGTCATGACCCCCAATCTCAAGCAGCCGGCCATCTCGTTTCCGTCGCAAGCTCGACGGTACATGGCCGCCGCCTTGGCCGTGTCAGTGCGGCCGCCATTGACTTTTTCGTAGAATGCGCCAAGCGTCAAGCAACTGCCAGCACTGCCCAGGTTGCATTGTTCAGCGCATGCTTTCGAATCCCGAGGGTCGCATTGAGTCGCGACCCCTGCGCCACGATGGGTGCATTTGCCCAGATTCATGACGAGAGCGCCGCCGCAAGCGGCAAGGGGGACCGCTGATTCCGCCAGTGCGGGTGTTGCACCAATTCTCGTCAGCAGAAGGCGAATCGGAGCGGCGCAGCCCCCAGGTGCATTGCGAGCCTGCGGCGTGGCATCCTTACATGCTTCGAGGTTGCCGATCGCGTGACCGACCGTGTCGTGCGGTGCCTTCAATAGTTCAGCCGCAGTGGCTTCGAATATCTCGGTCAACGTCCGCTTCTGCCGTTGCTTTCCGGGCAATAGGGCAGAGGCGCCGACGTCGGCATCGGCAACGATGTGAGTTGCGCCCTGGCAGTCACCTAGAAGATCCTGAGATTTGACGAAGCGCCTCGGGCTGCTCAGCTTGCCGACAATGACCGACGCCAGGTCGAGTGCACCGCTGCGGTTGCGTTCGCCCTCAAATTTCGAACCGAGTTGTTGCCCCGAAAGCGGCAGGTTGGCGTTTAGCTCATCTCGGCTGACAAACTGGATGACTTGCTCTCGACGCGACATGCCGATGTAGCCGTAGCTACCCGAAACCTTGCAATTGGGCAGAAGTCGGAGACCGTTGCAATCGTGCGCAAGCACCGCAATGCCCCGACGCATAACTGCGGCGAGATCCTCGATGTCTTGGCGACCGGCATCCGCGAACCAGACGCTGCCAGCTTCTTCCGGCGCAAAGCAACGCTCGGGGCCTCGGGGGTTCGCCGCTGGCATTGCGGCGTTCTTGGGCCCGCCGCAGCCTTGAGTCAGGCTCGAAGCAATGAGGAATAGTGCCAGCCTCGAAACCGTCATTGCGACGCGCCTTTCGTCTTCACGTGTGTGCAGGTAACGTCATACGCGGCCTTGGGTCCAACGAGCTTGCCCCGGAATGTGCCATTCTCGGCGTTGAGCGCGAGCGCGAACGGATCACGCGCCCGAATGCCGCGCAAGCATGCACCGCCGTCGCGCATCTCGACCAGTGCTTCTGCCATTGACGAGTAGTGCGAATCCGCCTTTTTGCCTTGCGGAACGTCCAAGTTCACCCAGACATAGAGGCCGAAAAATCGCAATGGGTTTCCCTTTGCGACGTCCTTACAGTCGGGGATCGAACGTGGCACGTGGAACACCTCCGGGGCCGTGCCCGGGTCGAGTGAGAAGAACTTGAGCACGTCGCCTTCTGCCCGAACAATGCCCGGACCCGACGGCCCCGAAGCCATTAACGCGGATGCCAGACTGATTGCAGGCCTTTCCGCGAACCACCTTCGCGCTGTGACTCGCCCCTGGGCGTCAAGTGCCAGGACCTCGACATAGGTGTCTCTGTCCAACTTACGGTCTGGGTACCTGATTTGAACAACGGCCGTGCCTTCGGAGAGCGCAACACCTTCCGCCCACAAGTCCGAAGTAGCTGAAAGCTGTTCCATATGCCCATCTTCATGAAGAATCGAAAGCCCTAGGGACGAGCGGTGCTCGGGATATATTACGGCGAAACGCCGCGTAACCAGTGTGCGACGCGCCGAACTCCACCATGTATCAATTGATTCCCATAGCGCTGCTTCTTTGCCCGCGAGCAGCGGAGTTGTGACCGAAAAAACGCCCTGGGCGTCGTAGCCACGCCATTGGAACCGTGGAGAGTCAGCTAGCTTTTCGAATACGCCGCCGTTGGTCGACCAGCGGGGGATGCTTTCGTTCGAGCGTGCTGCGGAGCCTTGCGCGGGTGGCTCGGGCAACCTGGGATCCAATGCCTGAGGCGGCGCTTTGGGGTGGCTCGTGCACTCATAATGATTGGTGTCCGTCCCTAGAGCTTCACGTAAGGCTGCTTCGGGCTCTCCGTATGACGCCGAACGAGTTAGCGGCAGCGGTGCATGGGGTGCAGGTAATGCGCGAGCAAAGTCACCCGTTGCCGGAGGTTCAATCGCTCGATCCGTGAAAGCTATGGCGCCCCCGATGCTGCAGCCGTGACTCCAGCACCTGGAGTTGGAGTAAAGTTCGCTGGGGCGTAGGTAATCAAATGCCGTCTTGTCGAGAGGCATCCAGCTCTTGCCGCCGTCACTGGTCGCGTAAGCGCGTGGGTCGGAAGCGTCAACCGCGCCGTGAAAGGGATCGGCGATTAGGATACCGTGAAGGCGAACGGCAAACGCAAGCCAGTGAGCGTCCGGGGCGATGTTCTCAGTGGTCTCGCGCGCGAGACCCTTTGGCCCAATCTCTCGATAGACAAACTCGGCCTTTTCGT
>PMCK01000398.1 GCA_003154095.1 Myxococcales bacterium
CGTTCAAGGGGAGCCAGAGTGAACTATTGCGACCAGAAGCAATTTTGACGCCGCATTGTCGCGGGCACAACTGCTGCGCACGAAAGCCTATGCTCTTCAGCTTTTCACTCTCACTGCATGAACCAGCACGCTTTGCTGCCTTTGTCGGTAGCTGCGACATATATTACAGATCGGTCTATCACAAGCGGCAATCGACCGAGACGGACTGCAAACGAACCCTCGCCACGCCGGGATACGTGTTCAAGCGTAGACAGCGAGCTTCGCGGCAGAATATAGAGTTATGCGGACGAGCACGCAACGCCGATAGCGCGTGATTCACGCAAAGCTCGCGTCTACCTTATATCGAGAAATTCTGGCGACGCAAACAGGTTGCGTTTGCGGAGCGACTCTGGCGCATTCCTTTTCGTGCGCTCCAACGTTCGTGGCATGTCCGCGAGACCCGGGTCCAGAAATAGTGGCTCCGCGTATGGCCCCACCGACGTAGTCCACGACGGCGGTTGCGCGCCGGCCCTTCCGGCCAGAAGCTCCGCGATGCCTGCAGCGACGACCATCTCGCGCTCATCAAGTTCGGATGGGCGCCGACATTGCTCCCATCGCAATCGTTCCCGACTTGCGTCTGCAACCCATTGGCGCGCAGCCAAAAGGTTTCCAGAAAGGATTGCGTGGACGAGGTCAGGTAGTTCCATGAACGGCTTCCCACAGATCTTGGAACGCATATGCCGCCTTGTCCAGTTGGGGTGGAGGCAACAACGGCTCGACGGCGGCCCAGACTTCCTCCATCGACCCCGACATCCTAGTTAGCAGGAGCCTGGCGTCACCACGGTCAATTGCGTCCCGCCAAGCGGCAAGCTTCCTTGCCAACAGCTGCGCGGTCGAGACTGCTCGGGCCAGGAGGTACTTGGACTCGTAGAGAACTTCCCCCTCGGTCAAACCGACGAGAAAACCTTTTGCTCCGTCGTTCAGCCAGTCCTCGGGGAGGTTGAGTCTTCCGGCGACGCGCGCCCCAGCCTCCCGAATTACGGAAGCCGTCGGCTTCACGAAGAAAGCGTCCACGTCTTTCGTGGTCTCCCGCGCCCCAAACAACAATACCAGCGCCGCTCCGCCTACAATGACAATCTCCGCGCGTTCTTCAACATCCGCTAGTTCCTCTGACAAGGCATCAAGCGCTTGGTTGATATCAGATGCGGAGAGGGTCACGGCGGTTACATACCATACTGCAAATGACGCCACCGCATAACTCGCGCTTGCAGCTGCCAGCCGGGCTTTTTGGGAGGTGTGGCCGGCGGCGGTCGTGGCTCGCTACGCTCACTTCGATTGTACGACCGCCGCTTGTCTGGCATCATGTCGAGGTCGGTCCGTTTGGTTTCTGGGGCCGCAGCTGAAGCGCAAATCCGTTAGGCGGACGTGGGCGAAGCTTACAGCAATGCACCCAATTCCGTCATTGAATGGGTTGTTCAGGACTTGACATACGTCAAGATTGTCGCAACGTCTTGCCCGCACAGACCGGGCGGCTGCGACGTCATAGTCAGGTTGCCCCCCTGTAACTTCAGCGAAGCCAGACTCGTGTCACTCGCCCGGTCCCCCACAACGCACGGGTCGTCATTGGCGTTGAACACACATTGTGCAGGCTGGCAACTCGTGATCCCGCGCGAGACTACCGACAACGTCCCGGCGGTGCCTGCCGAAACGTCGAACGCCTCGACTTCCGTACATGTGGGTCCCGATGCCGTGCTCACAAGTCTGCAGGGCGCCGTGTCGCCAAATTCGATGCGCATATCGGATATGCCTCCCGCCGTGTGGATGTCCTGTGTCACATCCGTGCTTCCGCACATCACCGAGATCATACTCCATGTTCCGACGAGATTTGAGGCGCAAGCCACATCGGCGTCAGCAACGCCGTTGGCACTCTGTTCGGTCTTGCTGCAACTGGAGAGGAGCAACAAAGCCACCGCTGACAGAATCTTAGTAGACATGGTCAGATAATAGACAAATTTTCGAATCTCGGAAACCATGAACTGGGAGGAGCCGCCCATACTTCCGCAATGCCTCACTTACTGTGTCTTTCTGGGTCTAATGGCCGCCGACCTTCCGTGCCTTGCCGAGCAGGCTAGCGTCCATTGCGGGGTTCGCCTGCCATTCGTGACATGGGTGCACATTCCGATGTGTAGCGCAAACAACTGTCAGAACATTAGGCGTCTTGTCGACGATTTACCCCGGTAGGCACTCGCAGCTGACCAATTCCCGGCTAGCGACGCCCGTAACAGCCCGACACTGCGCGTGCTCGATCGCCGCGTCCAGTGCAATCAGGCGCTTGGACTCGCAGCACTGGGTCACCATCCCGTGCTGCGGGCAACCGCGTATCGCGCCACCCCGTGGCAACCCTGCCATCCCCTCCAAGTTACGGATCCGTCTCCCAAACCTCGGATCCACTCCACGAAGCTGCACAACCGACTCCCGAAGCTTGTCTCCACTTCGCGAAGCTGCACAACCGACTTCTGAAGCTTGGTTACCAGGTCGCGAAGCTTTCCCCCGGGTTTGGAAGCAAAAATAGGGAAAGATCGAGTTTGCCCAGGCTGTAATTTGGTTCCGCGCCGGGCGAACCAGCCATTTTTGGCCGGAATCCGACGTTCGAAACCCGGGAATGGAGCTTCAAAACCTGGGGTGAAGCTTCGCAGCGATCTTTTTCTTTTGTTGGGATGACTTTTCTAGCAACCGGTGCCGCGGGGGGCCCGATGTAACTGGTGAATTGGATGTTCACGCTCATTGGGGCGATTCGCGTTTCCGTGAGTGTAGAACAAGAAAGGACAGCAAAAGGTAAACATCATGAATGCGATATTGGCTCCTCGCGAGATTGATCAATTGGTCGCGTGGGGTGGAAAGTTTCTTAGGGCCGCTAGTATCAAGTCGGAGGTTATGGAGCTATGATTGGGCTCGGTTATTCCGATAGTGAGCATCGGCACGGTTGGGATCTATATTTGAAGATGTTGGGGTATATGGGGGCGACTGCGAAGGCGGCGCCGACTTCGACTCAGCTAAGACGACGGATCAGTTGGGCGCTTTGACGGAGATTGATCGGTTCGATGAGCCGGCGTTTCGTCGCTCGACGGCGGCTTTGCATCGGTTGCATCCGGAGCAGTACGCGTACATTTTCGGGGATGGGCTGAGCGCGAAGACGGGGCCTGAGTCGCTGGGTTCGGTGCAGACTTTTCTCGATCGGTAGCCAGGTGGAGCAAACCATGAACCAAAGTTCGTCGGGTTTATTGTGGACAGTGTTCTTCATAACTTCTGCCTGCTCAACCGGCAGTGGTGACAGTATTGCTCGTAGAACGGTGAGGGCAACTTGTAACGCCACGTATTGGCATGATGATGGCTCGAAAAGCACAAGTTCAGACTGTACCGGCGCGGAACTGAACACTCGCCAACCTGATGGCGCGGGTCAATGGTCGGGGCTGGCTACCTTTGCGAAGACTAAGGACGGTTACGCAGGCAGCGCCCAAGAAGGAACTTATTTGTTAGGCGCGAAGTACACCGCCTATTCTTATTGGGAGTACTTCGAGACTTCAGCCGATTCCTTTGACTTAGGTTATGACGTTGCGGGGCGTTCTGACGTGCAATGGCCGTCGAGTTCGACGCCCGTGACCTTCAATGTGGATGGTCTAGATCCTTGGGACGTTAATGACTATCTTCAGTTGACCTCTTCGGGATGTCATGCCTGGGGAGAAATCGCTGCGCCAACGAAAACGGCAAGTTTTGCGACGGGCGCGTCGAGCGGTCAGGTTGCATTCGATTGGTACGGAACCGGAAAGGGATTGCCGGATGGTTCAAAGGGGGACGCTGTCTATGTGTATCAGGGTAAGTCGCAAACCATACCCGGTGGAACGTTTAGCTATCAAGCCGTGAGCCGGGCCGCCCAACTGCCCGCAAGCTTTAGGGTGGTCAGTGGCGTATCTCAGACGCAAAGTGTCAGTTTGGAAGCCGTCTCACAAACCGGCAGTCTCAGTATTGATTGGAGATTGTCCGAGTTTGAGCGGTACGCTCCCGATATCCACCCGAATTCCACACCAAAGACGCATATGCTCCTGGTCGACGCTGAACCGCATACACTGACAGGAATCCCCAGCATGGTATCGCGTACTCCTGACATGATGATTCTCAGTTTGCCATCGGGCACACCCGATCAAGACATAACGACTCTCACTTACGGTCAGTTTCTGCCGTCATTTTGGGTCGAGTTTCGTCAAGTTCACTACAAAGTTGGTTTGTCAATTACAGCTCCGGGTGCTGCCACGGCAACCGAACTCATTGGAACAATAGGTCGGCGCGATCCACTACCCGCGTCTAATGGCGCCGTTCTGCCCGCTATTACGCCTCCCCGCTCGCCAATGATCAATGGCATTGACGCATTTCAAAGCCCCGCGGGCGTTGGGACAACGCCAATGTTCAGTTGGTCGGCACCCGCCCTGGGAACGGCAACACATTACGTGATTGAAATTGCGAGCGTCGTCAATTCCAACGGAGCAACCGCGTTCGAGCCCGTTGCGTATCTTACGACGGTTAGTTCAGCGATTAGAATGCCGCCGGGTCCGCTACAGGCAGGAACTCAATATGTGGGCTACTTGACGGCCTATTTTGTAACGTCCGACGCCCCTGAAACAGCGCCCTACCGGTATAGCATTCCCAACGCTTGGGCCACGACGCTGCTCACATTTAATCCGTGATATCCAAGTTTTGGGCGATGCGTCAATCCTCACAAGGATGCGGCTCAAAAGGTTGACGCCCAAGTCGGCGGCGCGCAGCACCGACGGGTGGAGGCAGCCCTACCTAAGCTGGAATATCCACGTATAGCGACGAGGAATGCGGGGCGGGTAGTTCGAGCCCTTCGCTTTTCATCCCTTCCAAGTGTTGGCCGACGAACGAGCCGGCCATCCCGAAAATGCCGCCGATGGCGAGGCCGATCACCGCGACCTGATCGCGGCGCCTCTCGACTTGTGCCCTCATGATGGGTCATCGAGCCCAGCATAACATCGCTCCGCTGTAAAATGGTGCCACCACCCCGTGACGTGCCCGGCAGGCTGCGAACGTTACAGCCGAACACGCGGCACCGCCGCCCTTTGGTTTCCTCTTATGCGGCCGAGTGGTCGTGCTGGTCGCGCCGCAGGCGTGCGACCGCGACGAACCCTACGTCAACGGTTGTAGGTTTTTTCGATGTTGTGACGGCGCGCGCACGACGCGGGGCCCCCCAAGTCCAACGCGCGGACGGTACTTTGCTCAGTCATCTCGGTGCGCATCTGCCTTTGTCGATTACGCAATGTCGGTTTTTGCATATCTCGCCTCGGGCGCAATCGATACCCGTAGCGATGCATGTAGCGGTGCCTTCATCCGGAGTGCATCGTCCCAGTTTCGCGCAGAGGTCACTTAGCTCGCAGTTGTCGCGCGTAGCTTCAAACACGCATTCTCTGTGCCTTACGAGGCAGCGCCCAAGTTCATTGCACGTCGTGGCATTTTGGCAATCCGCATGATTCCACACGACGCACGTACCGTCCTTTGCGGTGCACCGCCCGTCTTGTTTGCAAATTGTGCTAGACTTGCAATCGTCACCCCAGGCGATGCATTTCCCATCTACGGCGGTGCATTGCCCTGACTTGGTACACAGTTCTGACCGGCCGCAGTCTGCGGGTTCGCTAATGATGCATTTCCCATTCATGGCGGTGCATTGCCCTGACTTCGTACACAGTTCTGATTGGACGCAGCTTGCGTCATCGCCAACGGCGCAGAACCGGTCCTTCGCGGTGCATTTGCCGAGCTTCTTGCAATCAGGACGATTGGAGCAGACCTCGTTCGCCTTCACGCATTTTCCAAATTGCGCCATGCAACGGCCGTCATCACCGCACACCTTCGCCTTGGCGCAGTCAAGATTGCTGTCTGCCACACATGTTTTCCGCGCATACCGGACCCAGCCTACGAGCATTTCTCCGCTTTTGGCAGTACACTGGCCATTTTTCGCGCACACCGTCGCCTTGACGCAATCGGCGTTGCTATCCACGGCGCACTCGCCGCCCTTGGCCGCGCACCTACCGTCTTCCCTGCACACCGTTGCCTTGGCGCAGTCGGCGTTGCTGCTCGCGACGCAGTGGTCGCCCTTGGCTGTGCACTTGCCATCTTCAGTGCACACCTTCGCCTTGGCGCAATCGGCGTTGCTACTCGCGACGCACTTGGCGTCCTTGGCTGTGCACAAGCCCGCAGACGTGCAAACTTCGGCCTTGGCGCAATCTTCGTCGCTGTCTGCGACGCAATAGGAATGGTAAGAACCCGGCTCCCACTCCGTCGTGTCACCTCCATAACGCTTTACCGTGACAAATCTACCTGTGTAACCTTGATCTCGAACGCACATTCCGTCATGCGCGCACTCGAGTGAGCAACCGGCTTCGGCGCCGCGCAATGGCCTGCACGCAACAATCGAGGCTGCAACAGAAACCGATGCGGCGGTCAACATGAAAGATGCTGCAAATCGAGTGACAAAAACAGCGGGCATGCCCAGACGTTGCATAGGCGAGCAAAGTACCAGTACCGTGATTGTGAAACAAGTAGGTAGTCTACTTGTTGAGCGGACGTCCCCATGGTCCGAATGCGTGTCGAACACTTTGACGGTAGCCGAGAAGAGGCTTGGCTCCTCTGACTCCCACAATTGTCGCAAACTGCGCCGGGGACCGTGTTTACTCGACCGGCGTCAATGTCGTCGATTCGGCGCTGAATTTCATCAAACCCGCCGAGCAGCCATCACCCGATCGAGTGTTGCCGTCATCGCACCCTTCCGGCGCCTCGTATCTGCCGTTGCCGCATGTCGGTAGCCGGCAGGGCGCGCCGAGCGTCAGTCCGCCGTGCAGCCGTCGCCCGGTAGCGCATTACCGTCGTCGCAAGACTCCGGCGGCTCGATGACGCCGTCGCCGCAAACGACGGCGACGCAGGGCTGTCCCGGCGTAGCGCAGTAAAAGTCCGGCTCAATCTCACAGTTCGCCGAGCAGCCGCCACCCGCACCGAGCGTTCCATCGGTGGCGATGAGAACTCCCACGGTTTTGACTGTGACGTCATCTGTTGCGGTCAGCACATGGGACATCCGCAAATCAGCTCCGTTGAATTGGGGTCGGCGCATTGGAGGTAAGGCTTGCAAGCTCCAAGACATTCGCACGTGGGGTCGTGACCGCAATCGCTGGAAACGGAAATACAGTGGTAATCGTTTGGATAATATTTTTGGTCGGTGACGCAGGCTAGACCCGCGGCATCGCACGCGCTGCACGACGTGACCGCCGTGCACTGGTCCACCGGAATGCAAATTGCGCCGTAACAGCCATTTTCGACGACAGCAGTCTGCCCTGCAGGGCAAGTGGGCGGCGCTGAATTGCATGTGACCAAACGGGCATCGCAGCTCTTGCTAAGCACACAGCGACCCGCAACACAAGTCACATCGCTGACAGTGACGCCCATCTTCGCGCATGCGGTTTGCGAACAAGCCATAGCGCAATCCGCAATGTCTTGCCCTTTTCTATATGCCATGCACGCGCAACAACCGTCCGCAAGCGCGCAATCGCTCGCCGAAGTGCAAACCAATGCAGACGCGCCACCGGTGCTCATTGCGCTGCCACCTTGACCCCCAATTGCAGAATTGCCTGACGTTCCCTGGCCGCCAATTGCCGCGCCACGCCCGCCAACACCATCGCCGGCTGTATTCGTAGTATCCGCCACATCACCACCGCATGCCGAGACGAAAGTGAGTGTGACCATTGAATAAGCGAGAAATTTCATCCCATTATTCTACCACGGCTTGTGCATTGGTGGGCTCGGAAATACCCGCATCCGTTAGCTGCGTCGGTTTCTGCCAGGTGTGGCTATATGTCCTTTTCAGTTGCGGCCTTGTAGAGGCCAGGGGCCTCCCACTCGGCAAGCGGAACGATGTTTGGCCGGAAGGGCGATGTGTACTCACAGCGTAACGAAATATCCATCCCATTTTGAAACGAGCTTGTGGTAAAGACGAGCATTAGGCGCCTTCGTGCGCCAAAAGTCCACAAAGCCTATCAAAACAGCATCGTCAACGTCGCTGTGTCCGTCGCATCGGTGCTATCGCCGACGAGGTTGGCAGTAAAGGAACCATGCACGACGTAGTGCGTGATGTTCGTCGATGGGTTGGGGTTGTCGCTGCAGGGCGTTACGGACGTCAGGGTAAGCGACCAAGAACCCTGAGGGGTCGGCGTTTCACCGGCGCAAGTCATCGCGCCATCCGCGGAATAGCAGAGTTCGGGCGTTACGGGCTGACAATTGGGGCCCATCACTGGTCCTTGAAGCGAGCAGCCTGCGGGGCAATCCGAACCGGTCACGTTGGCGCAGTTCACGCTGGAGGGGATGGGCAACTGTGCGCAATAGGCGGCGCTGCTGCAGCGCGATAGGCCGGTACTCGAATAGGTGCCCGACGTCGCTGAATTGACTTCGACGAAAACCGTCAGCATCCCGCTGGTCGCATCAGTGGGCTTCTGGAAGTTCGTGGACGTGGCTGAGTTGGCAGGAGTCGAGGCATTGATGCTCACCCAATACCCGGCGGCAACAGCATAGGAGCCTGGCGTGTGTTCGAGGTAGGCATCGCCATTGATCGGATCGAAGGTTACATCGATATTCGGTCCGGTAATGCTGCCGCTGGCCGGGCTCGAGTAGGTAGGCGGCGTCCCATTGAGGTTGCAGGACACACCGGAGCTCGAGCCCGCTTGGCTAACGGAAGTGCCTGCCCCGCCCTGCGATGCGGTGGAGGTTGCCGTGCCTCCTGCATCGGTGCCGCCAGCAGAAGTGGCCCCACCAGCGGTGCTACTCGATACGGAAGGGTCACCTGACGCGCCAGCGTGACTCGTGCTGGACTCACCGCCTGACGCTGAACTCTCGCGGACGTTTCCCGCGCAGGCCCACAAAGCACCCAGGATCACCAACAATTCCCATCGCATCGGGAAAGTATACCCTGTTTGATGCCACATCGGCACGGAAAGCCAATCTGAGCTTTTACAGTCTCTCAGAAATGGCGTCGTGTGTCTTGCATAACCGGAATCGGCATCAAATCCACAACCTCGATCGTTCAGACAAATGGCCAACGATCCTTGGTTCGTTTGGCGCTAGGCTCTTTTCCCGTGCGCCGACGAGTCATGCGCGTACTATTCCGCGCGTGAAGAGCCCTCTCACTTTCGGTCTCAGCCTGTTGCTGACTGGGTGCCCCACCGTCAAGCACGAGGCCGCGGGCGTCTCCACGCTGCCTGCGGTGCCAACCGCGTCCAGTCAAGCATCCGCTGCGCCGGCGGCCGCTATGGATGCTGGCCCACCTACAACAACGTCCGCCCCGGATCACTCGGAGGCAGTCTGGACACCTCCTCCAGGTGACACTCTTCGCACGATCGCATGCGACAAGACCCGCTGCCGCGCCGGGCAGGAAGCGTGCGCGGCGCTTGGAACGGGCATGATGAAGTGCATTCCGCGCTCTTTAACCCAAGAATACACTGCCGAGGAAGTCTTCGAATGCGACGAGGGCTCGGACTGCCCTACCGGTTCGATTTGCTGCTCTCAACACATGGGTGGCGGATTCTGCGAGCCACGTGTCGGCAATGCCCCACCGCTCTACTGCAGTAGCCAGTTGTGCCTCCCCGATGCTGGCGCCCCCTGTCCAAAGGGGACGAACTGCGAAGCCTCTGGTGACGCTAGGCCCGGAGTTTGCGAGCATCCGGTGCGGGCCACCTGTGCGCCTGGCAAGCGATGCGGCGCCGAGGCGGGTTATTGCGTATGGACATACGCCACGGCGTCGGGGCATTGCGGCGGTTCGGTCGACGAAGAGGCGCTCGAAGCCGGACGCATCGGCGTTTTCCGGTGCACCCAGGCGAGTGACTGCGGAGCGGCGATGCGCTGCGCAACGGATACACAATACTACACTCGAGGCACCTTCTGCGCACCAGCGGCCGAGCCAGCCAACTCCTATTATGTTTGCGACACCGATGCGCAATGCCGAAGTGTCATGGAGGGGTCCGCCAAGCGGGCGAGGTGTGTGTCCGTGTTGCATGACGAGAACTTCAAGGGCGACAAGTTTCCGCCTTGGATGTCGATCTGTCGGTTCGATTGAACTTCAGGCTTTCCATCTTGATCGAAGTCAGGTAATTTGGGCGGCGCTCAGTCGGGTGGCTCAGTCTCCAATGTGCGGATTGCCCGCGGCTTGAGCTTGAGGACACGCGAGTTCGCGAGACTAGTCGAAGGTGACTCCCGCCAAGCAGAAGCCAAAGGGCCTCGTTTGTATTGCATCGGATGGAACGACCAAATGGATAGCCTGAATTGGAGTGCCCGCACTGAGATAGGTGCCTGAGTAGTCCCAGCACGATGTGTTGAATGAAGTAATTGGAATCGGGACGCCGCTAGTCCATTTGCCCGCTTCGACGCACCAAATTGTGGACGCTCCCGCGTCAGTGATTTGAACACGAATTGAGGCGTTGCCCACTCCGGCTCCGAAAGCAGTGGATATAATGGTAATGTTGGCCGGCGCCGCGACCGTACTGTTCACCATGCCGGAGCTGTCCTGGTTGAGATTGAAGCCGACACCAACCACGGAATTGTACGAGGTGTCTGCTCCCACCACGCCAGCCGCGCAGAGCGCGCTTGATCCAAACGCCGGCGTGCAGCCCGTCGTGTTGCAGGTCGGAGTGATGCACGTAGAACTATTGTTCAGGCTACCGGCCCACGTGAAGCCGTACCCCTTGAGCGTTGCGGTAGTTACATATCCGTAAGCCACGGACAGGGTGCCCGAGGCAGGTGGAACGGTCAGACCGTAACAACCGCTTACGAAGGTCGTGCCCGTGCCCGTGGCGGTGACAACTCCGGTATTGATGGCTTTAGAACCACCGGTGGCGATGGTCGTATGCGTGACTCCACCCGTAGGGACATTAATCGAATGTGCCCCACCCGTGCCCCAGTTCACGCCTGTGTTCACTCCCGTGCCCACGCCTGTATTGTAGTCGGTGCCAGTGCTGGTGCCGGTATTAACTCCTGTATCCGCGCCGGTGGTCACGCCCGAGTTCACGCTCGTCTGGGTACTCGTATCGGTTGCTCCGCCGACGTCGACGCGCGCGCCGCAGCCGACCAATTCGGATAGAATTGTCGAAACCAGAAGCATCGGGCCCATCGCGCCACGTTGAGTTATCGACATGTTGTTTCAATCCCCGAGTAAGGCTACGAAAGGTCAATTGGTCGAAATGCAAACGCCACTGGAGCAAACCAGTTGCGGCGGCATAATGCAATCGTCGATGGGGCAGGGGTTGCCGGCACCGTCGCGATTGGGATCGCAGAGGGCCGTGTACTGGGCCTGGCGCCGTTCGCGCGTCGCCGAATTCATGATGATGCTCGGACAGCCATATAGGCACATGCAATCACTGCGCTGCAGAATCTCATGTCCAATTTCGCCCCAAACGCAGTCCGTCGATTGCAGACAGCTCGAACTGCCGCCAACTGTTGCGGCACCGCCCTGAGTCATGCCGCCTTGATTCGAACCGCCCTGGCCGACTCCCCCTTGACCCGAGCCGCCCTGAGCGGATGCGCCCGCGCTGGGACCGCCGGTTTGGCCCGATGTGGTTCCGCCGCAGCCAGTAAGTAGTCCAGTCGCCAAGGTTACGACGCACAAGATTCGATAGACCTGATATTCTCCGTTGCGCATGGTTGCCCGCTTTCGAACAAAGAAGCCGAAGGCTCATTCTAGCACGGATCGAGGCCGGTCATCGGCGGGTCGCCCTGGGGCCATTTTTTGCCTGTTAGCCAGTCTCGCGGGGGCTAGTTGTGCGCAATGCAACCACAAGGCACAGCGCAGACAGGCGCCGAGCGTCCTCGGTCCGCCGTCGATGAGCCCCGTGTTCGCGGGGCTCAGTGTAAAGAGTCCAATCGTTGCCGTGCTGGAGACCGATCAGGGACTCATCAGGTGTCAACTTACCTACGGGCGTGCCCCCCATGCCGTGACGTTATTCGTTGGGTTGGCGACGGGTCGCGCCGCCTGGCGGGAGCCGCGAACGGGTCGCGTCGTCACCAAGCCTCTCTACGAAAATCTAGATTTTCATCGTGCGATTACCGACGTGATGATCCAGTCGGGTTGTCCCGTCGGCGACAGCAGTGGGAACCCGGGCTATCGCATCGAGATAGAGACGAAGCCGGATGACGTTGACGAATTGCGGCGACCCGGTGCAATAGTGCTGGCTCGCTACACGCCACCGCCGAATCGACCCGATCCATCGCCGCCGCCGGTGGGGCACGTTCTCGGAAGTCAATTCGCGATTACCCTTGCGAACATGAGCCACCTGGCGGGGCAGGTTTCGATTCTTGGGCATTGTGAAGACTTGGATACCGTGCGTCGCATCTCGAGAATCGCCGGCAATCATCAGGGTCAAGTCCGATTGCGTAAGATTACGATTGCAAACACCGACTTGAATCGCGTAGTGCCTAGCCAGAATTGACAGTAGCAATCCGAATCACCCGCAAAGACCTCATCGTGCGCCTTTCGACTCTCTTCGAACTCCCGCTATCCCTCCTGACTGTCCTCGCACTCGCTGGCTGTCTCTCCCCGCCGCCCCGTACGGGCAAAGTTGCCGATGAACCTTCCACGGCGCGCCCGTCGGGTCCAAAGGGGCCCGATGCCGTACCGTACCAGTGGCGCAACGTCACGATTCTCGGTGGTGGCTTTGTTACAGGTGTCGTCTTTAGCCCGATTGAACGGGATCTCATTTACGCGCGGACAGATATTGGCGGAGCCTACCGGTACGTTCCGAATGGTTCTTCAACCATTCCTGGTTCTTCAACCACTCCTCGGCGTCGTCGGCGTCAGACGCATTCGTGGGTGCCTTTGACTGACATGTTCGGTCGCGATGACGCGAATTTCTGGGGCATCGAAAGCATTGCACTCGACCCCACGGATGCCAGTACGATCTACATGGCTGCCGGCACGTACACCCAGCCTTGGGCGGGCGATCCGGCCATGCTGAGTTCCAACGACCGCGGCGTCACCTGGAAGATCCACAAAACGTCATTTCGCATGGGCGGCAACGAGGACGGTCGCTCCAACGGCGAGCGACTGGCAGTCGATCCCAATTCTCCGAATATTTTGTTTTTTGGCTCACGGAAAAATGGGTTGATGCGCAGCGCCGATCGCGCCAAAAGCTGGAGTTCTGTGAGCAGCTTTCCAGCGATCGAGCCCAATGACTATGGCATCGTTGCAGTCCTCTTCGATAAGTCGAGTGGCAAACCGGGAAGTCCGACGCCAATCATTTACGCGGCTGCTGCCAACACGCAGGGGTCACTCTACGTGACCAAAGATGCCGGTAGCACTTGGTCTGCCATTTCAAACCAACCGCAGGGGCTCATGGCGAGCCACGTCGAACTCGATACGAAAGGCACACTTTACGTATCACTTGGCAACAAGCCGGGCCCGAACGATGTCACGACCGGTGCAGTCTACACGTACGAACCGAGCACCGGCGCCTTCACGGAAATCACTCCCCTCAAGCCGAGTAAAGCGGACACGTTTGGCTATGGCGCCGTGTCCGTCGACAGGCAGCATCCCGGTACTCTTGTAGTAACAACGATCGATCGCTGGACCAAGGGGCACGATATCTTTCGCACGACGGACGGCGGCAAATCCTGGAAACCCATCGGTTCGACAGCCAAGTACGACGAAAACACGGCTCAGTACCTTTACTGGGGCAGGCCCGAATCGCTCAAGACCCCGCACTGGATGGGAGACATCGATATTGATCCCTTCAACCCCGCACGCGCAATATTCGTAACCGGGGCGGGCCTCTGGATGAGCGAAAACTTAACAGCAGCCGACAAAGGCGAAGCCGTCACCTGGAAATTCGTCGACAATGGCCTGGAAGAAACCTCAGTTGGCATTCTCGTGAGCCCGCCGAATGGTGCCCCGTTACTCAGTGGTGTCGGCGACATCTGCGGCTTTCGTCACGATGACTTGGACAAGGCGCCCCCTACCGGCTTTTACCAGAACCCCAGCTGCAATGGCACGACGGGGCTCGATTACGCTGCAAGCAATCCCGATCTCTTCGTGCGAGTCGGCCGCGTGTGGGACAAGGTGAAACATGGAGCGTTTTCAACGGATGGAGGCCGCCGTTGGTCGCCGTTTCTCTCCGAACCGAGTGATGGCCCTGAAACAGGCGGACTGGTTGCCGTCACGGCAGACGGCAAATCCTGGGTGTGGAGTATGAAAGGTGCCCCGGTGTGTTTTACGAAGGATCGCAGTCGCAGCTGGACCACGGTAAAGGGCGCTCCCTTCGCAAGCAAGGTGGCCGACTGGGCCAACTTCAACATTCAACCCGCCGCCGATCGCGAGGACTCCAGTCTCGTTTACCTGTACGACGTTTCGCGCGGAGCCATCTACGTGAGCAACGATGCTGGAGAGAGCTTCACGAAGTCCTTTAGCAAGCTGCCCGAAATTCCCGAGTATCAACTCCTGCTCGGCTCAATCCACCCGGTGCCCGGGCGACGCGGCAACGTATGGCTTACCACCGGAAAAGGCCTGTATGTCTCGACTGACGGCGGCAAAGACTTCGACACAATCGACTCAGTTCAAGAAAGCTACGGCCTAGGCTTCGGCAAACCCGCCCCGGGCAGAACCTTCCCAACCGTATACTTAGCTGGCAAAGTCGAAGGAAAAAAAGGCTACTTCCGCTCCGAAGACGGCGGCGACACCTGGCTGCGCATCAACGACGACCAACACCAATACGGCTCCTGCAACATCATCGAAGGCGATCCCCGCGTCTACGGCCGCGTCTACCTGGGCACGCCCGGGCGCGGTATCATGGTCGGTGAACCTGCGGCTTCTGCGCGCTGACCGGCACCTTGGCCCACTGGTCGCGCCGCTGAATCATTTGCCTGGCTAAAGGATTTAGTTCTCCATCCGATTGGTGATGACAAGGGGAGAATTCCTTAATGACCCCAGGTCAAAATGAACATTGTTCCCGTTCGACGAAGGCGTGCCAAGAGCACATCTCCGTCGCCTTCGATCATAGTCGAGCACCCCTAATTCGAGTGACGCTAGACTATCCGAAGAACTGCGCCTTTTGTCACGGTTTACCGGACCAACCAAAGGCGCTGCTGGCCACGGAAATGTTCCCTCCACCGCCACAGCTTTTCATGGCGGGCGATGGAGTGACGGATGACCCCGCTGGCGAAGTATATTGGAAAGTAAAAAATGGAATTCGTCTGACCGGCATGCCCGCGTTCCAGGCGTCGTTGTCGGACGAGCAGATGTGGGAAGTAACTGCGCTTGTCGTGCGCGCAGATAAGCTGCCTATCGAAGCGATCGGAGTGCTCAAGCCTGCACCGTCAAGCGCGACGAACGAGGGAACTGGTGCGCCTCTCGCTGCAGCCAAAGAGCAGTGTTATGCAAATGGCGGAGAGAGTTGTCGATGGACGAGGGAGAGTTCGCATCGCTGATCCTCCTCGGAAGACTATCGCATCCCCTGAACTCATCAAGCAGGTGTACAGAACGGCATCCTCATGCTTGTGATTTTATCCAGTGTGGTCGTGAAACGCGCTGCAAGGCTACTGCAGGATGGTGCTCATGTGGTCACGTCACTTTGGGCCGACTCGGGTTGACGGCCGGCGACGCAATTAGGATCCGCAATCGCATGAGCCAAACCCGGACCCGTCCGCAACGCAGGCTTGCCCACCCGCGCAAGCCCCTGGTCCAAAGCATTTCTGCGTTTCACCGGGTCGACAAACCGTTGATCCTGCAGGTGATTGCTGCGAAGGAGTTCCACTGTCAACTAGTCCAAGGTTCGTGGGGGTCGAGTTCGATGCCACTGAGTCAGGCGCTGGCGATGCCTTGCATCGGAAGTGTAACTCATCTTGCCCCACCTGTTTCTCGTTCCCGTCGACGCCAAATACCTTCTGACTATGCTCGCCGCCTACAATGTTATAGCCGGTGGGCCCGCATTGCCTTTCCGCGCGATCCAGACACACCTTTTGCGTAGTGCATTCAATTGCGTAGCTACCGTCCGGCAACTGCTTTGCAAGCGGCGTAGCACATGAGCTTGTCATCGTCATCGCGATTGCGAGCCATCGATACATGAGCATCTAATACGCCGCGCAGCCGCTGTTCGCAACAAACACTATGAGAATGACACGGCTGCTCATTGCCACAGTTGGACTCGGTTGGGCAGTTTCGATACCCGTTTTGGTTACGGCCTGCGGCGGCGCGTCAACCTGCAATTCGGACACTGAATGTGCGGGGGGTCAATGCGAACAAGACCGCTGTCGGAACTGGAGCATGGCTACTACAGCAGCCTGCGCCGGGCTACTCGATGACTAGCTTTTGATGTCGCAGCGGCACAGAAAGCCCAGTTGAGCCCGTCAAACGGCGTCGTGTGCGCTAAGGTCCACCCAGTAACGAAGTAACCCCTGCGGCATTCCGGCGCCCTAGCCCGTTGACTTCGAGGCCGGCAAGGGCGTAACGTGGCGGCGTTATGTCGATGGACCGTGATGATTTAGCTCGAAGAATCAAACAAGACTTCTCGGAGCGGATACAACAAGTCTATGCCTGCCATTGCTCGACCGGAGGCCAAAGGCGAACTGAACCAGAATATATTATGTTGGCATTTGCCCTAAATCAAAGAAACGCCAAGGCCGACTACCTAGGGGAGCTCAATATCATCCTCGATGCTTCTACGGTAGAGATACTCGTGAAAGGCAGCCCCGAGCCACTGGGTACCTTCAAGCACACCGACTACTTACCGATAATACTCGAGGGTATAGTTCAAAGGTTAGATCAAGAAATGCCAGACCTAGTCCGACGGGTAGAACCTGACACCAAGTGAAGTAACGTTCAGGCTTTGCGTTCTGCCCACCTCGGGCGCACCCATCAAGGCTTTTTCGGCAGCGAAGCCACGAAGGCGTCTTGTGCTTGACACCTATCTGCCAGACTTTACTCTCGGACATTTGGGCGGCACAATAGCGTCTGGAAACGCGAGTTGCTGGGATTGGCTTTGGATTTAGACACTTCAACGCGCCGTTCGACGGAACGGGCGGTGGCAAATGGGTCGGCATTGCCTTTGATATGAAGGTTAATGTCAACATGCAAACTGTTTGGGTGTCCATGCCCACGCCAGGCACCGACCTGCCGGACCCAAACTACGCGGACAATTTCGCCAATCAATGTCGATACTACACGGCTACGAACACACCGATGACTGGCGGCGAGTCTTGTTTCGCGTATTACCGAAAAGGCGTTTTCTCTTCAGGCAGTGGCAACGCCTACAATACCTTGGCCAATCCGGGTTCGTGGAAGCGGTATTGCGTCCTGTACTCAGAGATGTCCCCACCCAATTGGGCGAACGCGGCGACACTTTCAATGCTTCCGCGGTTCGATCCGACGCAGCTACTAAAGGTTAGCTGGGACATGTACCAGCCTAGCGAACAAACGCGCGCAGGAGTCGCCGCCAGCTTTGACGTATCGCTGGACAACGTAAGCCTTATCACGACGGTACAAGCAAAGGATCCCGTCAACAACTGCGATCCGGGGCGGATTGGGCTACCTCCCGGTTCGGGCGACGCTGGTTAAGTTATTCGAGCGCACTTACACGTGTCGCCAAATGCGAAGGCTGGGTCGTGGCTGCCGCATTACGAGCAGCTGCAGACTCGTCAGCCCTCTTGGCTAGGAACGCAGCGCGGTGGGCCTTTTTCCAGGATGAGCGCACGCAGATTGCGCGGGCAGTCGCCATCTACCTCACACATGATACTGGTGCCGACCGCGTCGATCAGACCGCGGCAGCTAGCCGCCGGAGCCGCTGATTTACCACAAGGTGGTGTTGCAGAGTCGGTCGCGTTGCCTTATCTTCGGTTCGAACCTACAGAAATTGCACCAACACGGGCGTCAAACTATCGACGGTTGAATTATTACCGAGCTGCCCGTACTTGTTGTAGCCCCAACACTGCGCCGCACCATTGATCACGGCACAGCTGTGCTCATCACCCCCAACATAGCCCGTGACGCCAGACGAGAGAATCTGGATTGGGATTGGAACCAGGCTATTGACCTTCGAATTGTTGCCAAGCTGGCCGTAGTCATTCCTTCCCCAGCATTTCAACGAGCAGTTTACCACGGCGCACGTGTGGTAGTGCCCAGCGACAATCTGCGTAACGCCGGAAGTGAGACCCTGCACCGAAACGGGAATGGAGCTATTGGTCGTCGTGTTGTTGCCGAGCTGACCGTAAGCATTGTAACCCCAGCATCGCACGCCACCATTGACAACGGCACAAGCGTGTGCGCCGCCCGCACCCAACGCGGTGGCACCTGCCGTAATGCCTTGGACTTGGACGGGCAGATGACCGTCCGTGGTCGAGTTGTTTCCCAACTGTCCCCAGTCATTCATTCCCCAGCATTGCACGCCACCGTTGACGAGCGCGCAGGTATATTCACCCCCTGCGGAGATGGCCGTAACGCCCGCAGAAAGGCTCTGCACTTGGACCGGTACGGTGCTGTTGACGGCGGCACCATCGCCGAGCTCGCCGTTGCCGTCCTGACCCCAACATTGCACGCCGCCGTTGACGAGCGCACAAGTGTGCCCTCCGCCTGTCACGATCGAAGTCACTCCCGAAGTGAGGCCCTGCACTGGAACGGGTACGTAGCTATCCACCGTATCGCCATGACGAGTTACTTACCTTAGTCACCCCACCCGTCGCGGTGTTGCCCGCAATAGCGGTACTGCCGCCCTCTGCCACCGCCAATTGGCGGCGTTCGTCGCCACCGCACCATACGCACGGGTACCTCCGACCAAGCGTTGTGTCTATTATAGCTCTATCCCCGGCGCTCGGCGGGTTGAGATCGATGGAGCGCGGGCACCATACGAGTTTGCCTTCGACGAATCACATCCATACGCCAAGGTTAGGAGAACAAGGCTGCTTACGGTCAGTACGATACCATTCATAATCAATACCTCCATACGAACCGTCGTCGATGCCGTCGTCGCATTGTTCCGGGCCATTGACGATGCCGTCGCCGCAATAGGGAGCCAAGAGACAATTAGACGTGCAACCGCCATACGAACCGTCGTTGATGCCATCGTCACAGGTCTCGGGTGATTCAACTGTCCCATCACCGCAGCACCCTGCGTCGCGGTTGCTAACCGCGATACACGATTTGCCGCCCACGCCAGAGGTTCCGCCTGCGGCCGGCGCGCCACCTGTTGCAGTTGCCGTGACGGTGCCGCCGGCCAAGAACGTGGATCCACCCGAGGCGACACTGGTCGCAGTCAAGGTACCGGCAGCATCTGAGCCGCCGCTTGCCGTCAAGCACACATTAGCCGAGCACGCCAGACCTTGATCGCAATCGTTGTTGCTTCGACAGGGGCAACCGGCTGTGCCAGCCAAACAGGACAGCTGCGACACATCGCCTGTTTTACCCCCGCAGCTAGTCAAGCAACCGCAGATGATCCACAACCAAGATAGCTGCACGGGGCTCCTGAAAAGCATCTCTGCTCCCCAGACCGCAGAAGTCAAACGGCCAATGCACCTACTGAATTGTACAGCCCCATGTGTTTGTCGAACCGCATGTGCAGTTGTAGGTGATATCGGCGGTAGTCGTCGCGACGGCTAGCGAACAGGGGGCGTCGACTGTATTATCGCAAACTTCACCGCTGACTGGTGGGGTTAGTACGCCGATTGGGCAAGCAGGGATAGTGCTTCCACCAGATGTACATTGCCAAGCCGCGGAAATGCATGTGCAATCGTATGTTACGGTGCCTACGCCAACGGGATCCGGATATGCACACTGACCGTTTTCACCACTGCAAGGCACTCCGACTGGATTCGTCAAGACTCTCAGGTCGCAAAGACCAATCGAAGAGGCCCCGCCGGTGCCCGCCGAGCCACCCGTTGCGGGAGTTCCGCCTGTCGCCGGTAGTCCGCCTGTTGCGGGCAATCCGCCCGTCGCGGGCGATCCGCCGGTGGCTGGCGCCCCGCCGGTTGGCGGCGCACCGCCGGTGGCTGGTAGACCGCCGGTTGCTGGCGAGCCGCCAGTGGGTGGAAGCCCGCCGGTGGCCTTTCCGCCCGTCGCAGGCAAGCCACCCGTAGCCCTACCACCTGTCGCCGGTGTACCGCCCGTGGCTTTGCTACCACCAGTGGCTCGACCACCCGTGGCTGGTAGACCTCCCGTGGCTCTTCCACCCGTTGCGGGGTTACCGCCGGTAGTTCTCGTGCCGCCGGTCGCGGGCGAGCCGCCGGTGGTTCTGGTGCCACCCGTAGCCGGCAAGCCGCCCGTCGCCCTTCCGCCCGTGCCAAGCGTTCCACCGGTGGCTTTGGTCCCACCCGAAGCCGGCAAGCCGCCCGTCGCCCTTCCGCCGGTGGCCGATGCGCCTCCAATCCCAACTGTTCCGCCAGTGTTCTTGGTGCCACCCGAGCTCGAGTTGCCACCCACGTTACTTGCACCACCCGAGGCACTCGTGTTGCCTGCCGCGCCACCACGTCCCGCGGTGCCGCTCAAGGTTGATTGACCTGCATGACCCCCGTTTGAAATGGACGTGCCACCGACGCCGGCGTCGTCCTCGGCAGTGAGGCCACCGTCATCACTGGTGCCGCAACCCGCAATCGTGAAGACAATTGAAGTCGCGGCAATCACCCAAATACTACTGCCATTGAGTCTCGTCGCCGAATAAGCACGTAACATTGGATTGTCCTTCCCTTGCCGACCCTGGCTACCGCTCGAAGCGTCTAAACGGAACCCGTCAAACGCTCTATCAGGCGGAAATCGGCGGTTGTCCAGCGAGTAATGCTGACCCGCCAAGGAAGGGCGCAAAGTTCCCGGTAATTCGGCAGATCAGTCCCCCCCCGACGGCTAGAGTGTCCTTACGGTCACAATAAGAGCAATCACTGGCAACCCAACGGGCCCACCCCGCGCAATACGTTGAGCGCTGGGTCGGGCCCCTTACACGCGAAGTCAACTCAGGTGCAGCCCGCACCACTCGGACAGGGCCAGGCTGACGTGCTTGCACAACTGAATGTTATGTTGGTGCCGCTATTGCAAATGCAGTAGCCGTTGGCGGGGGTCGAACTTGACGTAGACGTGTACGTCGGGCCGCAGACGACACCAGCCGCGAGGCCTAGAGTCGCACAATTATCACCCGAGTGTGGAACTGCGGGACACGACGAATTGTAGGTAGTTGGGATCTTGAAACAGCTGTAGTCCGTGCCCGGGAATGTACAGGCGCTTTCATCGTATTTCAGCGTGCCGGTGTTACATGTTTCCGACTTATATCCCATCTTGGCGGGTCCGCATGTTGAATAACAAACTTGCGGATCAGTGCTGGTGCATGTGCCATTCTTCGCGGGAGCAACACCCGCAGCGGTCGTCAACCCCGAACAGAGGGAGCCAGGCAATGTCGGGGGCGTGAACGTTCCACATGTCGTTGTACTTGTACCGCCACCGGTGTTGGTGCCGCCCGTTGCAGCAGATGTCGTTCCACCGGTTGCCGCCGAGGTATCGCCCCCGGTTGCACCCGAGGTGTCCCCACCCGTAGCAGCGGATGTGGTGCCGCCGGAAGTCACCGATGTATCCCCGCCTGTTCCGACCGAGGTACTTCCACCTGTTGCTACAGCGATGGTTCCGCCGGTCGCTATAGGCGTGGTACCACCCGTGAGTGTGCTGGCGCCGGTGCTATTTTGACCACCCGTCGGGGCACCACCGGTCGAAACTGCCGGGGTACCACCAGTTGTAACTGCAGGAGTGCCGCCGGTTGTAACTGCGGGAGTGCCGCCGGTTGTAACTGCGGGAGTGCCGCCGGTTGTAACCGCGGGAGTGCCGCCGGTTGAGACCGGCGGCGTGCCACCCGTCAATGCTGCGGTAGCTCCGCCATTGGAGGCGGTCGTTCCGCCTACTCCGCTAGCCGTGGTCCCCCCCCCTGTCGCCTTCGAGGACGTGCCACCGGTCCCAACGTTGGTCCCGCCGGTCCCCGCGATACTGCTTGAACCCCCGGTGCCGGCAGTGGTGCCCGGATTGGAATCCGACCCAGAACAAGCGAAGTCCACGAAGCCAAACCCGACTACAGCCAATATGCCCACGGTATATACCGACGCTCTTCTCTTGCTCGTCATTGTGCGACTCCTCCGAGAGATCACTCCTGTGCACTTACGTCAGCAGAGACGCACGCAAATTGGGAAAAAGCTCAAAAAAGCGTTCTGAGCGGATATTTCTCATTAGGCAACTCCAGTTTTCGTGGGCAACACCTCCAGCCCGACGTTGGAAACGATGCGCTGCTTGAGACTCTGAATGTGTTCTTCAACGGTGTGCCGGACGTCAGGCCCATCCAGCGCTTGGTCCGCCCCGACGAGAAAGCGGGTGTAGTTGCGGACGGAGGGCATCCCGTTTTGAGACACGATTTCTCCCTTCGAATTAGCGTCGTAGAAACGGACGATGACCTCGCGTCGTTCAAGGTTCGTTTCGACCATCGGCTGTAAACAGGGACACGTTTCCTTCAGCAGCCGATTGACGTCATCGATATCTTCGACCTTGTTGACGTTCAAGCGATCTCGCGGGCGAGCTAGGCAGGCAGCAGCCACCTCGAAACCATCCGCCGGCAGTACTTTCATGAGATCTGCAAAGCCAAATTCGGGATCCTTGGGACGACGCTTACTATCACCGCCAGCAGCGCGCCATTCGGCCATTTGTTGTTGCCAGCGCTTGAACCGCCCGGTCGTCGTAAATTGTTCATTCTTGAATCGCTGAAGCGCTCCAAAAACACTCGCTTCGGCCGCGAACATGCCAACATTTCTAAGCCCCGGCTTCAGGCGCGCCTGAGCCGCTGCGGGGTAATCTTCCTCGTCTGCCTTTTGCCAATTCCATATCACCCGGCCAAAATCGACGCCTCGCGTTGACAGGACGATCGGTGAATAGGGGTTATCCTGCGCAAAGCAAGGCACGACTAGCGGCACGTAGGCGCCGAGCGCTTGTTTGATGAGGATCATCTTTTCGACGGTCTCGGGTGATTTCGTTGGAGCATCGGCGAAGATGAATACCAGGATCCCCGGGAAATCAGCTAGAACCTCTTGCGCGGTCAGGTGCGCGTCACCATCGCCCATTCGCTCCTTCTGGATCACGTAATCGACTCTGAAACCTCGGTCAGCGGTCATCTCGCTGCGCTCGATGAGGGCTTGAACATCAGGCTGATTGCGTTCGCTGACGACGGCCACGATTCGTCGAGAAAACGGGATTACATTTCGAAGGCTCAGGAGAATCATCTCGTCGCCCAGGAACACGCGATGCTTCATTTCGAAGCCACCCACTTCATCGGCGATACGCGTACCAAACCCGGCTGCCGCCACGACCACGGCTACCGGAACGCTTCCCGTGACTGAGATGATTGACTGGGCGAGGGTAAGTAAGCGTGCCTCGGAACTCTTGCTGATTGAAGCCCGACCTCCCGCGCGAATAATCGAGATCATTTCGCGTTGTTGCCGCCAGAGCTGGAGGCCATTCAAACGGGTCAAATGCTTTTCACCCGCGCCCCCCAGGTACGCGGCCACGTCACAGAGGGTCCCGAGAAGCTCGCACTCGGCTCGCAAGGCCAGAAAATCTCGCGGTGACGTATCCAGAACTGCGCACAGTTCATTGAATGACTGAGCTAAGGACTGAGCGTCACTCGACGAGTACGCTGGATCTTTTGGCCGCCCCGCACTGTCTAACCCGGCGCGCAATCGCAAGGCGCAATGCAGCCGCAAGGCTGTCCGCAGGCGCTCGCGCTGCGGCTCATGCTTGAGTTGCTGCATCTGGCGATGCCAAGCAACGCTGCGGCGGATGCCTTCCCCGATTGGGACTTCCGGGCGATAGTTAGCCCGCGAGCGCGACTTGCTAACATCCGCATAGGTCTTCGGCACGTCACCCAATTGTTCGGGTAGTCGCGTGATGAGCCCGCGTTCCGTAAGTTGGTCGATCAATTTTTCTTGCTCGGCACGCGGCAGTGATTTTACTTCGCCCTTCACCTCTATTTTGCCCAATTCCTTCGCTATCATCAGAATCAGCTCGCGGAGTGTTGTCGTATCGGATTCGCCCAGGTTGAAGACCTCGTTCCAGTCCTTCTGACCCGAGGCAGCCTTGACTACGCCGAGGATACCGCTGACGATGTCATCGACGTACGTGAAGTCACGTTCGAAACCGCCGTCTCCGTACATCGGGATCGGCTCACCCCGGTCCATCTTTTCGATGAACATACGAATTGCCATATCCGGGCGACCGCTGGGGCCATAGACCGTAAAGAACCGCAAACCAGAAACCGGAAAGTGATACAGCCGTGAATAGCAGGCTGCCTGCATTTCGTTGGCCTTCTTGGTGGCGGCATAGGGCGATATCGGTCGGTCAACATTCTGCGTTTCGTTGAACGGAAATTCCGTATTGCCTCCGTAAACGGAGGAAGATGAGGCATACACGAAGTTGGATACGCCAAATTCCCGTGCCAGCTCGAGAAGGTTCTGCGTTCCGAGCACGTTGGACGTGACGTATAACTGCGGGTCGACAATCGACGGTCGCACGCCAGCGCGCGCAGCGAGATGCACGACAACGTCAATCCGCTGGGCCACGAAAACGTTCCGCAGGCTCTCAAGGTCACGAATGTCGATGTGCCGGAGCGTAAAGCGGGGATTTTGCAGAATATCCGCAATGTTCTCCCATTTGAAGACGGGATCGTAATAATCGTTGAACTCATCGACGACAACAACACGGTTCCCCTGATCCAGGAGTCGCCGAACCAGGTGAGAGCCGATGAAGCCGGCGCCGCCAGTGACGAGATAGCAATCTCCGCCGGCCGGCACTGCCCCAGACCACCACGGCGTTGAAAGCTCTGCGGCAAAGACTTGTCTTTCCGCGTCCAAAGCCATATTTTCCAGACGCTGCGCCGCACGCATGAGTGCTGGCCAGTCACTGGTCTGTACAGCAATATTTACTTGGCTACGCAAGTCATTGACCATCTGTTCTCCTCAATCGGGCGTCGGTAAGTAGCCTGCGCCCGCTACTGATACATTGCGGGCAACGGCATTACGGTAGTAATCGACGGGTAGCAAACGCACAAGTCGATTGCTACCGGCAACGAGTTCACGCGCACAAATGTCCAACGCCTGCTGCTGCTGTGCGTTGGGCGTAAAGACAGCATGCCGATCGCGAGCCGACCGCTTGGCGTCGCGTATCGAACGAACGACGCTCGCAACCTCTTGCGCCAGCCGACCCTCTAGAACTGCGTTTCTGACGAGTTCGACTTCAGCGTCTTCGGCCTTTTCGAAGTGACGTATCAGATTCTCTCGCAATGACGCGACCCGACTTTCTTCGATAACAGTCGTAATTACGCCGCCTAGGCCAGCTCCTGTGAGCGAGGCGGAAATGGCCCCTTCGCTACGACAAATATCCACCAAAACATCGAGTTCCGCGATGCTTGCGCGATATTCACCGGATTGGCACTCCAGGGCCGCGGACGCCCGAACGTCTTTGTTGCTATCAGAAAGCCTAGTCAGCAGGTCATCCAATAGTTCATTCGTAACCGGATGATCGAAACTCACGTAGCGTCCAGTGACCGAGTCGGCTCGTGAAACGCGATCCCCATCGTGACCAAAATCGACGATCTTTCCTGCTGCCTGGATATCACCGCGCTCCAGGAGGTCAGCGTATAGCCGACTTCTCCAGCACTCCGCCAAGCCATACAGGGCCACGCCTTTGATGGGCAGCCGTTGCGAAAGCGGGCCGGTGCCGAAGTAGGTACTCACTAGCTCGTCGAAGTTGCTCACTTGAAGTGGGACGCCCGCCTTGGCCAATACCTCGGTCGCCTTGTCGAAGAGCTGCCGAGCGTGTTCGAAGTCCGGTGCGTCGGGCAATCGCTTGAGCGCACGATAAATCACATCCGTTGGAAACCGATCGGGCGCGATATCGACGAGTCGGCGCGTGGACGCAACCACTTCGCGACCTCCCCCATCCTCGAGAATCGCGGCCAGCACTAGCGGGAAGGCTGCCCGGTAGGCAAACACACGCGCGTTGTAATCAATTCTCTCCTCACCCTGGAGGTGATGCTCCGTAAATGAATCGATGATGAGGTATGCGTAGCCTTTGGGAAGGCTGACGTAGCGCGGCGATATACTGTAGCGTTCAATAACCGGAGAACAAAATAGTTTGCCGCGGCGGCCGAATACCATTGTGGCTTGGTCGCCGAGGCCCGTGCGCGATCCCGTGTACCATTCGCCTTCCTGAACCAGGATAACGGCCTCGCGCTTGTCCAGCATGAGATCATTGGCACTGAGCGCACATAATGCACCGCCGAGCACGAGTGCGTGTGACGAAGACATGCTGGCGCCAACAGGGATATCGCTGGCGACGGCGATGTCGGCGCCGAGCAGGGTTTCACGGTTGCAGCGCTTTTGCACGGCAGCAAATGCGCCTCGCACGTAGTCACTCCAGAGGTGGCGGCGATCGCTTTCCTTTTGTGAATGTTCGAGGTCGAATTCACAAGCCGGGAAGCGTTCAGGTTGAGCATTGACAAGCCTTACGCAGCTGTCCCGCCGCCGCCGTACGGCAAATACCATCTCCCGGGAATGGGTCGTGGAATTGTAATACCCCCCTTGGTGGTCAACATGATGGCCCTCCCAATTGATCCGGGAAGGCACCGCCAGCAGCACGATATTACCTTGTGCGCCAAAGGCTTGTTTGAAACTTGCCAATACCTCTCGGTAAAGGGCACTCCGCTTGGCCACCAGTACCAAATCCTCGCCATAGGCCAGGCGGAGCGCCTCGCGAAATCGCGAACCTGGAGCACGGAAGGCCTCGATCCAAGCCGAAAGTTCGGCGCCCGCGGGTAGCGGAGCACCAAAGACCTCGCCCGCGTCGCGACTCAAGCCATTCATCTCGACAACAGGACGATCGGCAATGGACATCATTGAGGGTTACCTGCCACTTGTCATGCGACTAGACGTTGAGCGTCGCATAGATGGCTCGGCTCCCTAACGGTCGCCTATCAACTTGGAGCACCGGAGCCGCGATACCCCGATTAAGGGGAGGCGATTGGGCCGGCAATCCAAAAATCTAAAGTTGAGCTGGTTCGACCGGGATCCAGCGTCGTTAGACACAGTTCCCACTGACGTAACTTGGTAGGAGAAAGTATGCCAAAAACTTACACCACGCTATCGATTCTCGTGACGTTTGACTGAGCGGCAATGGGTTGTTCCCAATCATCGGCAGCGACCGACGGATGTTCTCTTGGTGCTCGATCGGTCAGTTTACGGGGACCGACATGTTGACGATTCATCTCTCCGGCACCGCCTGCTCGATGCTGACAGACAGCGGCGCGGGAGCTGTCAGAGTCATCTTTGACTGCAAGAACGATCCCGTCATCATAACCTGAGTTGTGGCGCATGCCTCTCTTCGGAAACCCTCAACAAGGCCGAGCGAGCCTGCTGCGAGCGCAGTGGGGAGAGGCCAGACAACGATCTTGGCACCACATTCAAAATTGCCACAGAGACATGACCCAGAAGCCAAAGCCGAGGGACCCCACGGAGCACGCAGCAGGCCCGCTCGGGCGGCCACTTCTTGACGCTTTTGAGCGCCCGCGGTAACCGAACGTCGATGCAAACTATTTGGACAATCGACAGCACAGCCTCAATTGGGGGCCATCGCGTCGATGTCATTGGTGTGCCCGGAATCGGCCGCGGGCGAAGCGTGCCTCGTCCACCCGAGGACATTGCCGTCAACTTCGACGGCGTCAAGGATGGGCTCTTAGTCAATTGCAACCCAATTGCAGGCCTACCGGCATTTACGATTGAAGTGTTGTTTTATCCCATTGGCGGCGGCGAAAATGAACAACGCTTCGTGCACTTGCAGGAGCACACGTCGGAAAACCGAGCACTCATCGAACTTCGGAGCGTGGCCGGGCACTTCTACCTCGACACCTATTTGGAATCGGGCACGTCCCAACTGACACTCATCACCCCTGAGCACCTGCACCCCAATGACAATTGGTATTGGGCAGCGCTTTGCTATGACGGGACAACGATGCGGCATTCGGTCAACGGCGTGGAGGAAGCGAGAGGTCTCGTGAATTTTGCTCCCCTCGGCGCCGGCCTCACTTCAATTGGGGTTCGTCAAAACCAGGTGTCCTGGTTCAAGGGTTGCGTTCGAGAAATTCGAGTATCGGACGAGTCTCTCGAGCCCTCACGACTGCAAACACGGTAATTGGATCGGACCGGGTCGGCCAACCTGACTATCGGCTCACGCTCAATGTTCGTAGTCGGGCGCCGCTCAGGGGACTTCATGAATTTTTGTCGTTTCGGCACGGAATACTCGAGTAAAATAGGGATTTTTCAGCCATCGTGACGAGCCAACTCGCTCGCTTTTCTGAGCTGTATGTCAAGGACGACGCGTCTGCTGAATCTGAATACCCGCGAGGGATTGCGCGCGAGGAGCCAACAAGATGACCCGTATCACCCGAGTTTCAATTCTCCCCCTACCCGCCCTGGTTGTCGCCTTGATCGGCGCCGCGGGTTGTTCTTCCAGTAATCCTCCTACCGCGACCGGCGTTGGTGGGAGTGTCAGCCATGGCACGGGCGGCAGTACGAGCACGAGTACGGTCGCAGAAACCACCGGCGGTGCGGCCACCGGCACAACGGGCGGCGCACCTGCTGGCGATACTGGCGGTGCACCCGCTGGTGATACTGGCGGCGCAGCCGCCGGCACAACAGGCGGCGCAGACACTGGCACGACGGGCGGATCTACGGGTGCGCCCAGTACCACCACATTGGGTACCCCGCTTTGCAGCAGTGCGGTCGTCAAGAATCAAGCTTGCGTCGCCGCCGAGCCGTTCTGTTACAAGACATGCGGGCCGCTATCTAGCGGTTTCAAGACGGAAACCTGCAACACTGCATCGCCGCCGACGTACGATGAGCAGTCGGGCTGCAGCTTCCCTGTTGGTCCCGATTATTCTTGTTACAAGATCCCGACCAGTTTTGACGCGAGCTGCCCAGCCGCAGCGACACCGCCGCAGGCAACCCATGCCTGTACCCAGGCGGCCTGCGTAGTCTGTGGAACTGCCTATCTTGACTCGGGCGGAGGCTCCAAGGTTGGCTACTGCGTTTGCAACGCCTCTGCCGCTAATCCCACTTGGAGCTGCGCCAGCACGACAGCCTGGCCCTGCCCTGGTGGCGCCGGCTGCACCTAGGCCGCCATCCACACGAACCCACGCCGCCGATGAGCCTTCGTTGGCGCCCCACGCGAATACATGGGCGAATCGGAGTTCATCTGCTTCGATTCGCCTTTTGCTACTCGAAGCTTTGCCCGACACTCTCAGACTCACTCTGTCTTTCGAGGCCTTTGCAGTGCCACGCGTAACGAAATCGATCATCGGGTCAGTGGCACTGTTGTGCTTACCCTCGTGCATCGTCGAATCGAGACCGAATGCGATTGCAGTCCCAACGGTGACGCCGACGCCACTCGGCGCGCCGGCACAGCGCGCAACCCGGATTTCCGAGTCCACCTCACCCGACCAAACTTCAGGGCCATGGGCGATAGTCCAGAACAGCGCTGACGTCGCTTCGGTTCGTGTAACCAATCCGACGGGGCAAGCGCGTGCGGCCGAAACACTTTCACTAAGTTTGGCGGAGCTGCGGAGGTTTTGGGCCGAACTCCATCAAGTCGTTATCGTTGACTCTGCAGGAAATCAGGTCTTGTCACAGCTCGTCGACTTGGACGGCGATGAGTTCCCCGACGAACTCGTTTTTCAGACCGATCTTGCCGCAGGTGAAACCAAGACCTTCACGCTGCGCTTTGGCAAGCGAGTGACCCCGAAGCGCGAGCAATTCAAGGTCTACGGGCGCTTCGTCCGCGAACGTCACGATGACTTCGCTTGGGAGAATGACCGCATTGCTCACCGCATGTACGGCCCCGATCTCGAGACCTTCCGACGCGAACCGCTGACGAGCAGCGGCATCGACGTTTGGGTCAAACGTACCAGGAATCTGGTGATCAACGACTGGTACATGACGGATGATTACCACCACGATCACGGCGAGGGCGCCGACTTCTATTCCGTGGGCAAGTCTCGAGGGTGCGGCGGTCTTGGCATCTGGTCGAATGAGAAACTCTACGTTTCTCGCAATTTTGCTAGTTCTCGCGTACTAGCTAGCGGACCGCTGCGCCTCGTATTCGA
>PMCK01000588.1 GCA_003154095.1 Myxococcales bacterium
CATGGTCGAGCAAATCGCCGACCCGCTGGTGCACTTGATTCGCAATGCAGTGGATCATGGCATCGAGTCGGCCGAGGAACGCCGCGCTGCTGGTAAACCAGAAACCGGGACGGTTCGCCTGACGGCGTGCCACGAAAGCGGCAGTATTATTATCGAGATATCCGACGACGGTCGTGGCATCAACCGGGAGCGTGTGCTGGCCAAGGCAATCTCCCAGGGCATCATCGACAAAAATGCGGTGTTGTCCGATGCACAAATCTTCGACCTGCTCTTCGCGCCAGGCTTTTCGACCGCTCAACAAGTGACCGAAATCTCTGGGCGCGGTGTGGGGATGGACGTTGTCAAGCGGAACATAGAGTCCGTTCGCGGCCGCATTATCACTTCATCCGTTGCAGGCAAAGGCACGACCTTCCGACTCGTATTGCCACTCACATTGGCGATTATCGATGGCATGGTCATCCGTTGTGGAGACGAAAGATTCATTCTACCGACATTGAACATAGTCGAGTCCCTGCAACCCACGAGCGAGATGTTATTCAGCATTACAGGGACGAATGAACACATCTTGGTACGCGGGCAAACGCTGCCGCTGGTGCGTCTCAATCGGCTGCTCGACGTTCGCGGGAGCGAAAATGACCCCACCAAGGCCCTTATCATCATCGTCGAGTCACTGCGCACGCAAATTGCACTCCTCGTGGATGAAGTCGTTATGAAGCAGCAAGTCGTCATCAAGACACTGAACCACGAGCTGGATGCGTCACGAATGTTCGCAGGGGCGGCCATCCTATCCAACGGTCGGGTGGGGCTCATCGTCAACGTCGAGTCGCTAATTGACGCTTCACGCGAGAAATTAGCCCAGGCCGCAGATCTGAAATCCAAGGAAAAAAGCGCAATGGCGCACTCACTCAACTAGCTCCGCCGCACTCCTCGAGGATCAACAATGCCAGAACCAGTCAAAGACTCCAACAAGACCGACACCACCAGCGGCGAAGTCCCCAATATCGGGCAGCAGCTAGCCGGCAAGTACATG
This sequence comes from Myxococcales bacterium, assembly GCA_003154095.1. Classification (GTDB taxonomy): domain Bacteria; phylum Myxococcota_A; class Polyangia; order Polyangiales; family Polyangiaceae; genus FEN-1139. The sequence goes on from PMCK01000588.1 coordinate 1,031, forward strand.
ACATTCAAGCTAGCCAGCGAAGAATATGGCCTGGCAATCCTGCGTGTCCGAGAAATCATCGGCCTGATGGACATCACACGGGTGCCTCGCACCAAGGAATTCATTCGCGGCGTGATCAACCTGCGCGGCAAGGTGATTCCCGTGGTCGATTTGCGCATGAAGTTCAATATGCCCTCCACGGAATCCACCGATCAAACAGTGATCATAGTGGTTCAGTGGTTGGTCAGCAACAACGCGACCACGATGGGCATTCTGGTCGACGAGGTTCTGGAAGTATTGAACATAGCGGCCGAGCAAATCGAACCGCCGCCGGAGCTCTATTCGCGAAACGGCGAGACGGACTTCATTCTAGGTATCGGCAAAGCGGACAAGCGGGTCATCTGCCTTTTGGACATCGAACAGGTACTATCCAAGGACGAAACCATGCATTTGCGCTCACTGGAAGCCAGCGAGGCGTAAGGGGCAAGTCAGAGCGCACGAGATTAATATTTAGGAAAGCGAGCAGCGGTCATGTTAAACGACATTAAGACGAGCACTAAGTTACTATTCGGATTTGGTTTGGCCATTGCAGTCACGCTCATTATTGGAATTGTTGGGCGGCAGGCCCTTGTGACGGCAAGCGAACATATGGACGACATCGGCAAGAATCGAATGCCGAGTCTTTATGGCGTTCAAGAAATGATTGCGGGCCAGCTGCATGTGGCGGCTGGGCAACGCGGATTGGTCAATCGCCGAATGATGGAACATGGCGTGCGCCAAGGAAACTACGACGAAATTGCCACGGGTCTTCGCCAGGCCGCAGACGGCCGAAAGGTTTACGAGGCTTTGCCCATGGCCCCGGAGGAGCAGCGCATCTGGTCGAGCTTCGTGCCTCGCTGGGACGAATGGCAACGAAATGTTCAAAGTACCGTTGATATCGAAAAGGAGAAGGATGCGCTGCTCAGCAGCGGCGCCAAGGGGGATGACCCGCGTGTCACCCAAATTGACGACAAGGCGATGGAATTCATGAGCCGCGCCCGTGACGCCCGCAGCGAATCCAACAAGGCACTTGCAGACATTGCTCGTCTCAACAATGACTTCGGCAAAACCGCAGTTCAGCAATCCGAGGCCGCGGCATCGAAGAACATTTCGGTGATGCTGACAGCGATGTTCATTGGATCAATGATTGCCGCCGTAGTGGGGTTGTCAATTGCTCGCAGCATCAAGAACGCGCTGGACGCATTGCACCGCGAAGCCACGCGACTCGCGCAAGCTGCCGTGGCCGGACAACTGGCAACCCGGGCCGATGTAATGGTGGTACCCGCAGAATTCCGGGGTATCGTCCAGGGTGTAAATGACACATTGGACGCTGTGATCAACCCATTGAATGTGGCTGCAGACTACGTGGACAAGATTTCCAAGGGTGATATCCCGCCCAAGATTACCGATACGTACAATGGTGACTTCAATGTAATCAAGGGCAACCTCAATAAATGCATCGATTCACTGAGTGGGCTTCTCGGGACCATGTCCACCATGTATGAGGCCCAAAGGGCAGGAGACATCGAAGCATATGTCGACGTGACTCAATTCCAAGGAGCCTACCGACAGCTAGCGCAGGGGGTCAACGACGGTGTCAAGTCAATCATAGACAACACCCTGACCATTTTGGACACAGTATCTTCCTACTCCGAAGGTGATTTCACGCCCGTTATGAGAAGACTGCCGGGTAAGCAGGTCGTCGCCAACGAGCGCATGGACAAATTGCGCCAGAACTTGATGGCGCTCGTCGCTGATGCCAAAGTTCTTTCAATTGCAGCAGTCGAGGGCAAATTGGCCGTTCGCGCCGATGCGTCCAAACATCAAGGCGACTACCGCAAGATCGTGCAGGGCGTCAACGAGACGCTGGATGCAGTCATTGGCCCGCTGAACGTGGCCGCCAACTATGTCGATCGGATTTCCAAAGGTGAAGTCCCCGCGAAGATTACCGACAACTATAACGGTGACTTCAACGTCATCAAGAATAACCTGAACCAGCTCGTCAATAACCTCAATCAGCTCGTTGATGATATGGGTGTCATGTCCAAGCAACATGATGCGGGTGACATCGACGTCAAGATCCCCGAAGAAAGATTCGAAGGCGCCTACCGCGTCATGGCCAAGGGCGTCAATGACATGGTGTTCGGCCATATTGCCGTCAAGAAGAAGGCCATGGCCTGCCTGGCCGAGTTTGCTGCCGGCAATTTCGACGCGCCGCTCGAGAAATTCCCGGGCAAGAAGGTGTTTATCAATGAGAACATCGAACTGTTGCGCCGAAACAGTAAGGCGCTCGTCACTGATGCCATCATGCTCTCAAAGGCTGCCGTTGAAGGGAAATTGGCTACCCGTGCCGACGCCTCAAAGCATCAGGGCGACTTCAGGAAGATCGTTCAAGGCGTCAATGAAACTTTGGACGCGGTTATCGGCCCGCTCAATGTGTCGGCTGACTACGTGGACAAGATCTCCAAGGGCAGTATCCCAGCAAAGATCACAGACACGTATAACGGTGACTTCAACACAATCAAGAACAACCTGAATCAGTGCATTGATGCGGTCAACAATATGGTTGCAGACGCGGGACTCCTTGCTAAGGCTGCCGTCGAAGGCAAGTTGGCTACCCGTGCCGATGCCTCCAAGCATCAAGGCGACTACCGTAAAATCGTACAAGGCGTCAATGAAACACTCGACGCGGTTATCGGTCCGCTCAATGTCTCCGCTGACTATGTCGACAAGATCTCCAAGGGTAATATTCCCGAGCGAATCACCGACACGTACAATGGCGACTTCAACACTATCAAGAACAACCTGAACAAGTGCATCGACGCCGTAAACAGGATGGCTGGTGACGCCACCATGTTGGCCAAGGCTGCTGTAGAAGGCAAGCTTGCGACCCGTGCGGACGCGACCAAACATGAAGGCGACTTTCGCAAGATCGTTCAAGGTGTCAATGAGACGTTGGATGCAGTCATCGGTCCGCTCAATGTCTCGGCCGATTATGTGGACAAGATCTCCAGAGGCAATATTCCTCCCAAGATCACGGACAGCTACAATGGTGACTTCAATACAATCAAAAATAACCTGAACAGGTGCGTCGATGCTGTAAATTCTCTTGTAGCTGACACCGAAACACTTGTAAGGGCGTCTATTGAAGGCAAACTATCAACGCGTGCCGACGCCTCCAAGCATGAAGGCGACTACCGGAGGATTGTCGATGGTGTCAATAAGACGCTAGACGCCGTAATTGCGCCGGTCATGGAAGCCGCAGGTGCCCTCGAAACTCTGGCACGCTACGACCTGCGAGCCCGTGTCACTGGCGATTACCAGGGCGATCACGCTCGAATCAAGGACGCCCTCAACGGTACTGCCAAGGCACTGCAAGATGCACTCAGTCAGGTGGCTGATGCGGTCGAACAGGTCTCAGAGGCATCACAGCAGATTGCAGGTTCAAGCCAAGCCGTGTCTCAAGGCGCTTCAGAACAGGCGAGTTCACTTGAAGAAACGTCAAGCAGCCTAGAGGAAATGGCCGGCATGACCAAGCAGAACGCCGATAATACGATACAGGCACGCTCGTTGGCTCAGACAACCAAGGAAGCCGCTGAAAAGGGCGGTACGGCCATGATTCGCATGACCGACGCGATGGAAAAGATCCGCGCTGCTTCCCAGGGCACGGCTGACATTATCAAGGACATCAACGAGATCGCGTTCCAAACGAATCTCTTGGCGCTCAACGCGGCGGTCGAAGCCGCCAGGGCCGGCGACGCAGGGCGTGGCTTTGCGGTGGTCGCTGAAGAAGTCCGTAACTTGGCGCTGCGCTCGAAGGAAGCAGCCAAGAAGACCGAAGACCTCATCAAGGTAGCGGTCGGTCATGCCGAGAATGGTCGAGTCATCACGAATGAAGTTGCTGGCAGTCTCACTGAGATTGTGACGGCCGCAGCCAAAGTCAACGACATCGTCAGTGAAATCGCCGTTGCCAGTCAGGAACAGTCACGTGGAATCGAGCAAGTCAACACTGCGGTTGCCGAGATGGACAAGGTCGTGCAAACCGCCGCGTCCAACGCAGAAGAGTCGTCAAGTGCGGCTGAAGAGTTGGCGAGTCAGTCTGAAGAGCTGTCTAGCCTCGTTCAGCGCTTCGAACTCGACCGGGACAACCGAACAGCGTCACGGCGTCATGCTCCCGCCGCCAAAGAAGCCGCATCGCCACGCCGAGCTGCGATGCACCCCGCCACAATTCCGCCACCCAGGCGCGGAGCCGTTATTGTGAACCGTGCCAAGAGGCCCAACGGCGCCAACGGCACGACGCACAAACCAAGCCCCGAGGATCTAATCCCGCTAGAAAAGGACCCGGAATTCCAGGACTTTTAGCCAGCCCAAACAAGCGAGAAGCCCGTGGGCGACCGAAGAAATCCGAGGTCGCCCACAGCCCTTGCAGAGATTGTGATGCTTAACGTGGATGCGCAGCTGTTTCAAAGATTCTGTGACATTGCTTATTCAAGAGCAGGTATCAAGCTGCGCGACGGCAAAGAGGCACTTGTTTCAGCCAGGGTCGCCAAGCGCCTCCGAGCGCTACACCTTTCGAGCCCCAGCGAGTACTTGGCATTTCTTGAGGGAGATGCGTCGGGCAATGAGGTAGTCTCCTTCCTGGATGCCATCTCGACGAACTTTACGACATTCTTTCGTGAGCCCGATCACTTCAAACGCCTAGAAGAGTTCGTCGATTACAGGCTTAGTCAGGGCAAAAAGCGGCTTCGCGTATGGTGCGCCGCATCGAGCAGCGGGGAGGAGCCTTATACACTGGCCATGACTCTTGCCGAAATGTTGGGCGATAGCCCCGTAGATTGGCGCATTTTGGCCACGGACATTTCCACCAAGATTCTTGCAATGGCGGAAGCAGGCACGTACGACGAACCAGCACTCAAGGATGTGCCGCGGGCCCTGCTCTCGAAATACTTTAGGGCTACGGATTCACGACGCTCCAGCAATCGACGCTGGCAGGTCACAGACGAACTGCGTCGCAAAGTCGTCTTCAAGCGACTCAACCTGGCAAAACCCCCTTACCCAATGCCGGGCCCGCTGGACGTTGTATTCTGTCGGAATGTGATGATCTATTTCGATGATCCGGTAAGGCAGGGACTATTTACCGAGGTAGATCGGTTGCTGGCGGATGATGGTCTTGTCTGCATTGGCCACTCGGAGTCCCTTTCCGGGCTAAAGACCAAGCTGTCGATTATTGAACCTTCAGTTTACCAGCCCCAAGGGACTGTATCTCCATTGACAACGAGCAGGGCCGCCAAACGGATGCGCCGATGAAAGGTGAATGTGCGTCGAGTCGTCGTAGATATTGCGGATTTCGTGGTGAGTAAGGACTTGGACGTCACGTTGACAACCTATGCCCTGGGCTCCTGCATTGCCGTCATTTTGCATGATGCTGTGATTCCAGCAGCGGGGATGATTCACTACATGTTGCCGCTGTCCTCGACGAATCCCGAGAAAGCCAAGCTCAAACCGGCCATGTTCGCCGATACCGGGGTGCCGCAGCTATTTCATGCGATGTATGGCCTAGGTTGCAAGAAAGAAAACCTGGTTGTCAAAGTGGCGGGTGGTGGCCAGTTGTATGACGATCAGGGAATTTTCGAAATTGGTAAGCGCAATTACACGGTACTAAGGCGCATGCTTTGGAAGACCAACGTCCTCGTGGCGGCCGAAGAGGTAGGAGGCGCCAAGTCACGCACCGTTCATCTCGAAGTCGCAACGGGTCGTTGTGTAATACGTTCCGGAGATTTGGAGCAAGAGCTGTGATCGACAAGCAAAACTTGATAGCGATAATTAGGCAGCTGCCCACTATTCCCCAGGCGGTTCTGGAACTGCAGAAATTGCTGACGCAGCCCAACGTCAGCGTTGCAGATGTCGATCGAGTGATCCGGACGGATCCAGCCCTGACCGGAAACATCTTGCGCCTCGCCAATAGTGCAGCCTTTGGCCTTTCACGCAAGGTAGCGGATATCCCGCAAGCCGTCACGCTCATGGGTTTCAAAGTACTTGGCAACCTGGCGCATACGGCGGCATTCTCAAAAGCAATTCCACCAGAATTCCCGGGCTATCGCCTAACGGCAGCCCAATTTCTGCGTCACAGCTTCGTGGTTGGAGTTCTTGCTGAATCTCTTGCAAGCGCGATGAGCCTCGCCGCAAACCGACCTTACTTTACAGCGGGCTTGTTACACGACATTGGGAAATTGGTTCTAGGAACATTCGTAGCTACCCACGACCAGGATCTATTCAGGCTGCTCGATTCACAGGAGCTTACGTTCGTTCAAGTGGAACGTGAAATACTGGGTGTCGATCACGGTCAAGTGGCTGCATGGGTGGGCGAGCATTGGCAGCTCCCAGCCGAACTGATTGCCGCAGCCGAGTTGCATCATCGACCTGACGAGGTCCCGGCTGAATTTCAGCCGATCGTGGACATAGTTCATGTTGCTGACATGACAGCCCATTGCCTGGGCTTTGGCGCGGACATGGGAGAGCTCGCACGCAGCATTCATAAGGGCTCGTTCGAGCGACTCAAACTCACAGCTGAGTTGCTGGAAAGAGTGGCCAGTACGTCGCTCGAGCGACTGATGCAAGAATTACCCACGGAGGGGCGCGACAGCGTCAAGCTCCGGTGTCAGGAACTATTGCATATTTTGGTTGTGGATGATTCCTCGATTATTCGGCAAATGGTGTGCAAAAGCTTGGGATTGGCGGGGTTACCTCCCCATGAGATATCGGAAGCCAGTGACGGCGCGCAGGCGCTCTCCATGCTGCGCGAGGGGTCACGCACGTTCGACCTTGTGTTAGCGGATATCCACATGCCGAAAATGACCGGAACTCAACTAGTGGGGGCAATGTCAGAGGATGAAAGACTGAAAAGCATTCCGGTCGTCATCATTTCTTCCGATGGAAACACGGCCAACCACGAGCGGCTGCGAGCCCTCGGGGTAAGGGCACTATTAAGAAAACCATTTAGACCCGAACAGTTCAGGGCAGTCGTTCGCCCGATATTGAGCGACGAAACGGCGCGGTCATGAATTCCACGGAGCTGAGCCAAATCTTGACCGAAACGGTCGCTAATGTCCTCGAAGAAGCCGTTTACGCATTGGTAGATCGCGAGCAAGAATTCTGTGACGACGACACGGTAGTGGTCGAGAGTCTGGTCGCGTTTAGCGGAACTTACACCGGGACGATTGCCCTGGAAGTGGAGGCCACGGGTGTCCTGCCGCTGATCAACGACTTTCTCGGATGCGACTCAGCCGATCCCCTAAGCAATCCCAATAGTGAAGCCATGGGCGAGTTCGCCAATATCGTCGCGGGGCGCTTGCTGGAAGCTTGGTTACCGGGAGAAACCAATTACGATATAGGAATTCCCTCAGTAGAAACAAGGAAACATAGCGAGACGCGCCTGGTGAATGAACCTCATGTTTGCGTCGCAAAATTGCGCACGGATAGTGGCACTCATGTTGCGGCAGCAATACTTCTAGGGGTCTGGTCGTGACGATCAGGGTTCTCGTCGTCGATGACTCGGCCTTGATTCGTAGCGTATTATCCCGCGCTCTGTCAGCTGAAACGGATATCGACGTGATTGGCGCGGCTCCTGATCCGTTCGTTGCCCGTGATATGATCATAGAAAGAAAGCCGGATGTCGTGCTGCTCGACGTCGAGATGCCACGCATGGACGGCATTACTTTTCTCGGCAAACTGATGCAGTATTACCCGATCCCGGTCATTATAGTTTCGTCGCTTACACCGGCTGGTAGTGACTTGGCACTGCAGGCCTTGAAACTAGGCGCAGTGGATGTCCTTTGTAAGCCAGGGGCTGCCTACACACTCGGCAATATGGTCGGCGAATTGGTCGAGACCATCAGAGCTGCGGCGCGTGTGAATGTGCGTCGTCATCTGTCCCAAAATAAGATAACTCCGCAAGCGCCCAAGTTCACGGCCCTGTCGGACACTACGCACAAGATTCTGGCCATTGGCGCTTCCACCGGGGGCACAGTCGCGCTTGAAAAGGTCTTGACAGTGCTGCCGCCGGGGACCCCGGGAACCGTCATTGTCCAACATATGCCAGCCTATTTCACCAAATCCTTTGCCGAGCGGCTAAATACCCTATGCGCAATCGAAGTACGCGAAGCCGTCGAAGGTGACTCGGTCGTGACCGGAGTCGCGCTGATTGCGCCAGGCGGCTGCCACATGATGCTCAGGCGAGACGGCGCACGGTATACGGTTTCGGTTAAGCAGGGCCCACCGGTGAACCGCCACTGCCCTTCGGTTGATGTCTTGTTCAACTCAGTGGCGCGATGTGCGGGGCGTAATGCCGTGGCTGCAATATTGACCGGCATGGGCGCAGACGGAGCTAAAGGCCTTTTGACGATGCGGCAAGCGGGTGCAAGGACCATCGCGCAAGACGAAGAGAGCTGCGTCGTGTTCGGCATGCCAAAGGTTGCTATTGAGCTCGGAGGGGCGGAAGAAGTTCTAACATTGGCCGACATCCCTCAGCGGATGCTCGAATTGGTACAACAGCGCGCCCCGGTAGGCCGCGTCGCGACTGGATAAGAAACCATAGTTGACTCAGGTGGCCCCAAGAATCGAGCGTATACAATGGAAAATGCAAAACGGATTCATGTCCCAACTCAGCTCACACCGGAGCTGACCACCGATGTAGAAGAAATCGACTCGCAACACCGCTATTTCTTGGATCTAATTCACGCAGTGGAGGATTTATGCAAAAATCCGGAATCAGAAACTGCAAGAATATTGCTCTTGGAGATCGCGCGTTACGCGCAATGTCACTTTGCGTACGAAGAAACCATGATGACGGTTTACGATTACCCAGATCGGGACCAGCATGTGGCTCAGCACGCCGGAATATTGACCGCCTTGAGACGATCAATTGAGAACGACTGCGTCAATCTTGCCCAAATGCGTTTTCAGCTCCTACGCTGGCTAATGGCGCACATTCCTCAGGAAGATAAACCGATGTTGGCATTCGTGACAGCGCAACGCCCTTGTATCGACTAGAACCTACAGATACCGAGGACTCAAGACTAGTGCGGTATCCAGCCACCAGGCTGTGTTAAGCCACGACGCCCAGGGCAATGCCCGCGAGCCGCAGTTGAGGGTTGCCTAATACCGTAAGCCCTGCCCAACGCGCTTGCGCCGTGGCGACGACTACCGACACGGCGAACCATAGACAGCGAAGTTTTCTAGCTTGTGCAATTCCTTGGTTCATGGTCGAAAGCGGGGGTTAAGATTGGTTTCGAGTGATCCGTAAATGCCTTAAATGATTGGGACGGTACCGGTAGACAGCCACGAGCACCTGCGGATATTGACCTGCACCGACGGAATCATTGTTGCCGAAGTCGGTCCTGTTTGCGTGGTGATCTGGCGTGGTGACGTCACCGAAGAAAGATTTGAACTTCAATCGACGGGACTCGCCGAGGTGGCGGCGCGCCATTCTCCCAACGCAGCGCTGTTGTGCATCGTTGAACCGACTGTCAAACCACCCAGCCGGCGCCTACGGAAGGCATCTATAGACATGCTTAACTCTCACGTGACTGAACTGCGCTGCGTAGCTGGCGTGTGTGAGGGGGAAGGGATACTAACCAGTATTGGTCGGGTTGTCATGACCGGAATGGCCGTTGTATTTGGCCGTCCGAAAATACCATTGACAATCTTGGGCAGCGTCGAGGAAGCAGCACTATGGATGCAAAAGCATATTTCGCTCGGGCCACTTGCAATCTTTGCATTTCTAGTTGAGGTCGCTCGAACCAATTTGGATGTACAAGATCTGCGGGCAAGTGTGAGCCGCCAAAAGGTCGCAATACAAGGCAAGTGAGGCTCGCTTGAGTTTAAGCTTGGTGAAGCCGCACCTTGATTTTGCCCGTGTCTGTGGCGTACGTCAAAGTGCGACCGAGAGTACCTCCAATGTTTTGGTGGGATACTAGAATGCCATGGCGCTCCAACGTCTTGCGGGCTATATCCACGTTCTGGTAACCGACAGACCGGTTTGGGTCGAACCCGCGCAAGACGTTCGCCCCGCCAATGAGCGAAGCCGTAATCTCATGCTTCGGAACCTGCAGGAACGCTAATGACCTGAGCATAAGTTCGATGCAACAGGTGACGAATGTGAATTGATTCGAGTCGGACGTTTGACGAAGGCAAGGATGAATACAGGACACGTTGCAGGGTTCAACTGCGTCCATGGGGGAGGGCAACCGCGCGTGGCAGATGGCGGAGACTTGCATACGTGGAGCGAACAAGATCACAGAGACACAGGACCCAAGGACGGTCCACACAAGGCTGGGTTGTGCCCCAATGTGAACGGCACCTACGCCTAGCCTGATCTTCGTGCGATCTCCTTGATGAGCGCATGTTGACTGATCATTGATTGCAATTAGAGAGCGTTCTGGCAGCCCGTTGGTCATCTACCTTACCATTACGGCCAATATGCCGGATCTTATAACCAATGCTGTCGAATCTGCAGATTGGGTATCAAAAATTCCAGAAATCTACCGTTGTATATTGAATCTGCAGCCAAATCGCATTTCGCGCGCAATCAATGTCGAATCAACGAAAAAAAGTCCTGATTGTTGACGATTCTGCCATCATTCGTCAACTGCTGAGCCAAGTCTTGGGTAGCGCTGCGGACCTTGAAGTCGTCGGCGTGGCGCCAGATCCCTATGTAGCCTGGGAGAAAATCAAATCGCTGTCACCAGACGTATTGACGCTCGACGTCGAGATGCCACGAATGGATGGCGTGACGTTTCTAGAGCGCCTTATGAAGTTGCACCCGATGCCTGTCGTTATGGTATCTTCGCTAACTGAGGAGGGCTGCGCCACTACGCTGCGTGCGCTTGAATTAGGAGCATTTGACTTCGTTGCCAAACCCAAAGTGGACATTCGTGCGGGCACGCTGGAACTGGCGGACTCGATACTGGAAAAGGTTCGAGCAGCGGCACACAGCAAACCCAAAGCCCCGAAGGCGAGACGATCGATTCGCGCGACTCCCGTAAAGGCGCCGATTGGCGCGATGCTCAAGACGACCCACCGGATCGTTGCTGTGGGTGCCTCGACGGGCGGAACCGAAGCCATCCGCGAGATTCTTATTCGCCTGCCGGCCGATGCCCCGCCCATCGTAATCGTTCAGCATATGCCTCCAGGTTTTACGCGCGCATTTGCAGCGCGACTTGACTCAATGACGGCGGTGAGAGTCAAGGAAGCCGAAGACGGTGACCGACTATTTCCGGGCCGGGTGCTGATTGCACCGGGTGACTACCACATGGCGCTGCGACGCAGCGGGGCCGACTACAGCGTGCGAGTATTTTCATCTGAACGAGTCAACCACCATCGTCCATCGGTGGATGTTCTGTTCGATTCGTGTGCGGCTTGCGCCGGAGCCAACGTTGTCGGTGTTATCCTAACCGGCATGGGCAGTGACGGGGCAAAAGGGATGGCCAATATGCACACAAAAGGCGCGCATACCCTGGCCCAAGACGAGGACTCTTGCATTGTCTTCGGAATGCCGCGCGAGGCCGTCGCGCTCGGTGCGGCTGACGAAATCCTTCCACTTGGGCGCATTCCAATGGCCATTTTGCAGGCCTGTGCCTAGTTCACTCAAGCGCCAGTGAGTCCCATTAGTTGTGACTAGAAGAGTTCGATATCTCCTGCTTCCAGACACGTCTGCTGCACGGCGACGGCTCGAATGGTCGAACGGCTACGCTCGAATTCATCCGTAAATGCCCAAAGCTCGCGGTTGTCGACGTTGGCTGTTGCCCACTCTACCGTTTGCGTGGTGAATGGCTCAAGAATATTCACGCGAGAGACGCTAAGTTGGCTCAATTGTCCAACCAGATCCCCGAATTGCAGGCCGCGCACGCAAAGATTGATGCCCTGTTGAATGGACACCCCGATACCCTGCGCGGCACGCAATTGCTCTGCCAGTTCTTGATTGAGGCCGTCCACTTTATTGCGCAACGTAGTAGTTGCATCACGCGCGTCATTCACAAATTTACTGTCGTCCGTAACTGCGGCTTTGGCATCCGATGCTACCGCGCCGACGGCATCGCGAATTTCTTCCACGTTGGCGTCCATTCGAGTGCTTACGCCACCAAATTGCATCGCTAGTTCTTTCACCGCTGCCGCGACCACCGCGAAACCTCGCCCTGCCTCGCCGGCGCGGCTTGCCTCGATTGAGGCGTTCAGTGCTAGAAACCGAATTTGCTCGGCGCTATTTCTTACCGCGTGCGAGAGCTTGTCCAGTTCGCCGAGCACCGGCAACGTTGCGTCGAGCCGCGTCGCCAAACCAATAGTCCGATCATTGGCGTGCTCGAGCCCGCGAAGCACTTTCTCCATGAGGTGCTGACTGTCGTCGACGAATCTCGCAACTGTGCCAGTCCCGGCTGATGGGTCATCCACGGAACGCAGTGTCTTCTCTAGCAACGTCTGCTGCGTATGACTCTGAGTGGATATCTGTTCAAAGCCATCACTCAGCTTGGTTACGGCGTCTAGCACAATGTCCCGCACCTGTCCTACATGCTGGCGAATTGCAGCTAACTCATCGAGGACGGCCAAGTCCAATCCAGTACAAATGCCTGACTTGGCTGATTCGGTCATGGGTTCCTTTCGCGTCCAGCAGTGAGCTTGCCCAATTCTCGGGATTGCGGCGCAAAAGGCCGACCGTCCTCCGTGTTCGCTCGAACAAGAACACGACCCGTGGCAAGCTCTAATCTAAAATCGGCGGTCTCTTCGAACACACGTTGGGCCGTGACGGCAATGGACGCTTTTTCAAGCCAGTCGTTGACAACGGATAGCAGCGTCTGGCAATCAATCTTTTCGCTCTTAGCGCTAGTTGTGCGGGTCGCGACCAACTTGGCTTCAATTGAGGAGCGAGCAGAAGCATTGGCCTGCAATTCGCGCACCATGGCCCGAAGTATTGACGTTACGGCGCGTGCCCCTCCGGCGTTCGAACAATTTTGCAGAAAGTGTGCGGCACAACTTCGCTGCGCGTCTCTGTTCACCAGTACCGTAACGACACCAGCACCCACGGTCATCGTTGCCCAGCCTTCCGAACCGCTCAAGAACTGCCCACGCTTCGACCCGAAATCAGAATCCAGCGATACCGCCGCCTGCAGCCGCGGGACGGATGCATGGGCTGTGTCGCTACTATAACCACTCGGGCGATACACAGTATGTGCCACGGGTTCCAAATGTAGAGTTATCCCCGTTAGGCCCTCTGAATGGCCCAGAAACAGCAGCCCGTGCGGTGCCAGCAAGCCGCAGGCGCGCTGAACCACTTCCAACTGGGTCGGCTTATCGAAATAGATCAACACGTTGCGACAGAATATTATGTCGAGAGGCTTCTTGATGGCCCAGCCACGCTTGGCTAAATTTAGCTGCTGGAACTGAACACGAGCGCGAAGCTCAGGACGCACTCGATAAACTTCCTTGTGTGGGCCCTTGCCGCGTAGGAAGATACTGCGGCGCCAAGCGTCGGACAATGTGGCGATGTCGGATTCGTGATAAACTGCGGCTTCGGCTTCCTGGAGCACAGCGGTATCCAGATCAGTGGCAGTAATCGACGTCCTATTCCATTCCGCCCGCGACACACTTGCCTTGACGACCGCCGCGATGGTGTAGGGCTCTTCGCCGGTGGAGGATGCAGCACACCAAATTCGTAAGCCTCGCAGCCGCGCACTCTTGACGCCTTCTTCCGAAGAGTTAAGCCAATCTTCCAAAATCTTGAAGTGATGAGGCTCACGGAAGAATTCGGTCTTATTGGTGGTAATTGCATTTACCAATGCCTGCAGCTCGGTGCCGGTAGGGTCATTGCGTGTGACTCGATTGTAGTACTCCGTGAATGAACGGAGCCCCAGGGCATTGAGCCGTCGATTCAATCTCGAAACCAGCAGAATCTTCTTTTCCTGCGAAAGCGCAATGCCTGCAACATTGTAGATGAGCGTCTTGAGAGACACCCACTCGGCGTGGCTAATCGAGGGTAAGCCATTGGCCGCGGGCAAACTCTTGAGCGTCTCGGGGCGAGCCGTGGCTAGAACTCCTCGAATACCGTGTCAAGCTCACTCGGAGTCGCTCCAGAAAGGCCGGAACCGTTGGTGCCGTGTCTGATTCCTGGCGTCGGCCGTATCGTCGCGGGTTCGTGTTCGACCTCAAAAGCTGTATGCTTAGCGGCTTGCTTCACGGGACTGCGTCGTGTCGTGCGCGCGCCGTTGGAAGGCGCCTTCGGACGCCTGCGGGCTGAAGTGTTGCTCGACATGGCTGCGTCCGAGCTGTCTCGCGTTATATGAAATTTCGCCACGACATTGAGTAATTGGCGACCTTGTTGCGATAGTTCTTCGGCAGTACCAGAGAGCTCTTCGGTCTGGGCCGCGTTAGTCTGAGTGACCTGGTCCATTTGCGTTACAGCCGTATTTACCTGGTCAATGCCGGTGGACTGTTCACGCGAAGCGGCCGCAATCTCTCCTACAAAGTCCGTGACGCGCTTGACGGAACCCAAAATTTGCTGCAATGCCTCGCCGGAAGTCTCGACCAACTTGTAGCCAGCCTCGACCTTGCTCACCGAGTCTTCTATCAGTGATTTTACTTCCTTGGCCGCGGCAGCACTGCGTTGCGCCAGGTTGCGGACTTCAGAGGCTACGACGGCAAACCCTCGACCTTGCTCACCGGCTCGCGCGGCCTCCACTGCCGCATTGAGAGCCAACAGGTTCGTCTGAAATGCAATTTCGTCAATAGTCGTCGTGATGTCCGCGATGCGCTTTGACGATTGGTTTACTTCTTTCATGGCGGAAACGGCGTCGGCCACGATGCGCCCGCCCTTTTCGGCCACTTCGCGCGACGCACTCGCCAATTGTGCTGCTTGCTGGGCACTGTCGGAAGTCTGTTTGACGGCCGAAGTAATTTCCTCTAGCGTCGAAGCGGTTTCCTCGATGCTTGCAGCCTGTTCCTGCGCGCCGCTGGCTATGGCTTCAGAGGACGCGGACAGCTCTTGCGAAGCGGCGGCAACCGACTCGGCAATCCTTGCCGTCTCGACCAGGGCTTTTCCGAACCAATTGGCGAAAAATACACCGATCAATAAGCCCAACGCCGACGATACGCCAATTAGGACGAACGACAGATTGCGTGCGCGAGCGTAGGTGTTAAGTGCGTTGGTTCGAAGTTGCTCGCCCACCGTCTCTTTGCTCTTGCAGAGTTCTGAAATGAGCTCGTCAGCCTTGAGTCCCTGGGGAACTGAAGCTGCGAGCAAGTCCAACGCCTCCTTCTTCTTACCCTGAAGGCTGAGGTTGGCCACTTCCTTGGCACCCACGACATAAGCGTCAAGCGCCGTGCGGGCCGCGCTGGCTATGCGCCGTGCGTCATCCGTAACAACGGACTTGTCCACCCGATCCATGGCGTTACGCATGCGCTCATAAGTAGTCTCGATCCGCTGTTGCGATTGATGAATTGCCTCAGGGGTTGTGTCAAGAATTGACTGGCGCACGGTTCGCGCAATGACCCACATGTCCACGTCAGCCTCGCGCGCAGCGGCGAGGCCGAGAAAGCCGCGATTAAACAGCGAGTCAATCTCGTCATTCAACCCGCTGGCGTTGGATAGACCAACGTATCCCACGACCGTAGTAAATGACGTTATGAGTAGAAATCCAAGGATCAATTTGACTTTAGCACTGAGATTCTGAAACCATTCCATGGTAGATACCTTTCAGTCGCGGCACTGCCGGACACAATTCTTGTTTGAGTTAGGTCGAGACAATGTTGGCCTCCAACCCAAGCAGCTGGTCGAGATTCAAGAGCAAGACAATTTCCTCGCCCCGCTGAACCATACCGGTAATAAAAGTCGTATCGACGTGTCCGCCCAAGTCCGGGGGTGGCGCAATGTCCGTCGGCGCTACGTCGAGTACGTCGGAAACCGCATCCACGACGAGCCCCAAAACACGCGTGCCGACAAGAACCACAATAATAACGGTAAATCGATTGAAAGTGGACTCGCCGAGGCCAAATCGCATCCTGAGATCGACCACGGGAACGATGGTGCCCCGCAAATTCATGACTCCGCGAATGTGCTCTGGAGCACTCGGGATGGGTGTTATTGGTGTCAGCCCGCGAATTTCCTGCACGCGCAGAATCTCCAGAGCAAACAACTCATCATGTAGTTTGAATGCCAAGAACTGATGGATCGGCTCCGCCGACGTGGCGGCTGGCTTTGCCATGCTTAGTGAAATTGCCGTTTGAGTCATATTAGTTTCCCTGTTCCAGAGGCCCAGCCAAGAAGCTCGTTCATGCCGCGTCCGCCTTAGTCTGTGGGGCCGTCAGGCGGGCCGTTCTCACAAGTCCGGGAATATCCAAAATGAGCGACACCTGTCCGTCGCCAAGAATCGTCGCGCCCAGAACGCCGTCAATTCGCTGGTAGTGTGCTTCCAAGCTTTTCAACACGACCTGAGCCTGTCCGAGAAGCGTGTCAACGACGAGCCCAACCCGGTTGCCATCCGATTCCACCACGACAACCAGTGCGCGTGTTGGGTCTACCGTGGCACCCGCGATTCCAAATAGTTCATGCAATCGTAGCAGCGGCAACGCTTGACCGCGCACAATGATCAGCTCACCACGGCCCATAACGTGTTTGTATTCAGCGGCGCTAGGCCGAAGCGATTCAGTAACGGCAAGTAGCGGCACGATGAACCGCTGTGAAGCAACGCCCACCGTTAGCCCGTCGAGAATTGCAAGAGTCAGCGGAAGTTTAATCCGGAACGCGGTACCCTGGCCCGGCCGGGTCGTAACTGCAATAGTGCCGTTCAATGCGTCTATTGTTCGCTTCACTACGTCCATACCGACGCCGCGCCCAGAAACGTCACTTACGGTTTCTGCCGTTGAAAAACCGGGTTCGAAAATCAGGGCTTGTATTTGTTCATCGCTCACTGAATCAGTGGGCCGCAGTAACCCAACGGCCTCCGCCTTATGGCGAATTCGCGCGGTGTCGAGACCACGACCATCATCCCCGAGCTCAATGACAATGCCGCCGGCCGCATGTTGCGCTGACAGCCTTAGATTGCCCAGCGCAGGCTTGCCCTGGCTAAGGCGCTCGGCCGCCGTTTCTAGGCCGTGATCCAATGCGTTGCGCACTAAATGCGTCAGCGGATCGGACAAGCGTTCGACGACACCCTTGTCGAGCTCGGTATCTTCTCCTTCGATCGTGATTGCAACCTCTTTGCCCATCGTGGCCGCCAAATCCCGGACAATTCGAGGAAACCTGCCGAAAACCGTGCTGACGGGCACCATGCGAATTGCCATGACTCGCGCCTGCAAATCCTGGGTATTGTTTTCGAGAGCCGACACGGCGTCCTGCAGCGCTGAATGTTGGGCCGCGTTCAACGAATTCATCAATTGCTTGACCATCGATTGAGCAATCACAATTTCGCCCACCAGGTCGATGAGTGCATCCACCTTTTCCGTGGATACGCGCAGTGTCGAGCCTGCCGAGTGCTGTGGCAAATGTTCGACCGCACTGGCAACGTCGCGTGAGGCGGCGCGTCTTTCGACGGGGGAGCTTTCGTCCTCCGACAGCGTGATGCGGCAAACCTCCTCGACAAACAGGAATACATCGCGAATCTTTTCGTCCGAGACGTCGGTGACCAAAATCGATGTGAAAGACAGATAGCACTTCTCGGGGTCCATTATTTCGAGCGCGGGCAGCCTGGCAAGGTCGGCCGCTACCCCCTCGAGTGAACCCAGTGAAGCCAGATCCCTAAAGATTAACAGCGGATCAAGCCCGGTGATGAAGAACTCGGGAGTAGGAGACAAGCTGACTCGTATTCGACGATGAGCCTTGGAAGCTGCTGGGGTCACGGCGGCACGTTCGACGACGACCGGAGAAACTTCAGCGGTTTGCTCGAGTTTCAGTACTAGATTCGCAATCTCGGCGGACGGCGGTTCTTTCGAGTCAATCGTGTCAAGTAGTTCTCGCAGCGCGTCAACGGACTTTAGTAGCAGCGAGACACGTTCGGTGGTTGCCGATAAATTGCCTCGGCGCATCCGGTCCAGGAGTGTTTCCAAGGCATGTGTAAAGTCAGCGATATTTCCAAACCCGAGACTGCCAGCGGCGCCCTTGATGGAGTGCGCCGCGCGAAATATTGCGTGAAGCGCTTCGCTGTCCTGCGGCGTACTCTCGAGGACCAATAGGCCATGTTCCAGAGTGGCGATGTGCTCCGTCGCCTCCTCTAGGAATGATTGCCGAAATACCGAAAGATCAATCTTCATGAGCCAGCCTCAACGAACGACTTTAGAAACGACCGCCAACAGCTTTTCGGGGTCGAAGGGTTTGACTAGCCAACCGGTTGCTCCCGCGGCTTTGCCCTCCTGCTTTCTCGATTCTTGCGATTCCGTAGTAAGCATCAGAATCGGCGTGAACTTATGCGCGCTGTTCTTTCGCGCGGCACGAATGAAACCGACGCCGTCCAGTTCAGGCATGTTTAGGTCGGTAATGACCAGTTGAAAGGTCTTCTTCTCGAGCTCGCCGAGCCCGAGTTTCCCATCGGCAGCTTCCGTTGTCTCAAAGCCCGCCTGTCGCAACGTGAACGCCACCATTTGACGCATGGTTGGGGAATCATCGACGATAAGAGCAAATTTCGGCATGTAACTCCCACGATCTATCCAACACCTGGGTCACCCAAGAGGACCTTGCTCAGGCCGAGTAGTTGGGCATCTTCGTGAAGGGTTTCGCTGGCGTGCTTCAAAGTTAGGCCAATGTGCAGACCTGCTGCCGCTGTTCGCATGGCCGCCAACAATTGTAACATCGCGGCATCCAGGTACGTCACTCCCGAGAGATCGACCGTAATTGGAATGCCTGCCGCAATTGCCCGGATTGCGTCGTGGTGCACACTCGCTACCTCCGCAATGGTCAGATCACCATTGAGGACAAGTTGGATCTCCTGCTGTCCGATGACCACTTTGCAGGCCAATTCTGAGTTATTGACGGAGGACATACTTTCTGGATCGGGGTTAGATCGACCTACCTAAGCGCAAACTCGAAGTTCACCCGGGCGATGACCCGTGAGTCTCACGGTGATAAAGTTCATGATCGAGCGAAGAAACAATGCGCAACTCTGACGATTCGGGACATTCGAGACCGCATACGGTAAGTGACCTCCACTTCATAAGTCCGAATGAATGACGCTTGCGGATCTACGTGTGAAAGCAGATACCGTGTAGGTTGCCGAACTCGCTCTTGGCTCTACAGTAACCTTAGCATCTACATGCGGCGTGCCGCAGCCGTAGTCGGAATGGCAAAGCCGGACGCAGCGGTCAGACCTGCGGCGCGTGCCAATACGCCGCCTAGCGGAACATCGACGAAGTTCGAGAACGGATGTTCCAGCGCACTTCTTACTGTTTAGGATCCGCGCTGTGCCGAGTCACTCGCTGAATTTCAGCAGGCCCTCAAGCGTCGACTTCTGGAGATCTTTTCGGATCCCAAGTATCGACCTCCTATCTTACCCGTCACAGCCGTAAAGCTGTTCCAGCTGTCCCAGAAGGTTGACACGAAAATTGCGGACCTCGTTGGTCTTCGGCCTTAATCGTCGAGACAGGCACGTCTAGCGTTCCGCGGCCAATAGCTGTTCGCAATCGCATCTTCCATTGCCCGTGAGAGCCGATGGCTTTCATTTATTCTTGACTGAGACAAATTGGCCACTATCCGTTGAGCGGCGGTTCAGCGAGAATGCGGCAATCGGCGGTTCCGTGCCGATGTGGCATAAAGAAACAGGTATGCTGGCCGGAGACTTAGCTTTAGGTGCTCTTGCCAACTCGAATCGAAATGGGACCTGAGCCGTAACCCTGCACATCGACAAGCACGTCCGTTCGCACCGCGGACTGCATGAATGCCTTGTGCTCGGGAGGGGGCGCGACGGCTTTGGCTAATACGGTTTGCAGGTGCACCCGGCTACCAACATGCTCGGTAAACAGTGATGAGCAGATGTTGGCAACTTCACGGAAATTCTCCAGCAGACCCTCATCCAAGCTGCCCTTCTTGATCGACTCGTCAGCGACCGATTTAGGCAGCAACGAAAGCGCAGCCCCCAAATATCCGGCTGCGGCGAAGGAGCAGACCAAGAGGCCCATGACTTGATCCTCGTTGCCTATGTAAACGGCAATCACGCAAGGCTTTATTGAAGTGGGTTCAAACTTCGGCGCGACCTGAACCTCGACGGGCCTACCATATAATCCGCTTAAGAGGGTATGGAGTGTAGCGGCTTTGGGATCCTGGATTTTGGCCATGTCAACTTTGCGAGTTAGGCGGGAGTACGGCTAGCGTTGAATTTGTCCTTGTTACAAACAATTAGCAAACGCGCTGGCGTTTTGCCAAGCCTAACGTCCACTTGAGCCATTTGCTGCCGTTCTGTGATACGCAAATGACCCTCCATTACAATGGGTAAACCAAGTGAAAGCGGCAGCTGGACGGTTGCCATTCTTTTCTTGACTCCTCCAGCTATGATGTTGGCGATCTCGCCGAGTGCGTCGCTGACGTCCGTATCGGGCAGGTCGTCGTCGGATGCAAAGAGCGCCTTGGCCAGCGTTTGGCAACCGGCAGCGTCGGATGCTAGGCCGACTTGAAGAGAACCTTCCTCGCCGACGAGCGCGACAAAGCAGCCCGTCAAATCCAACGCCAGCACCCCGCTGGCATCGGCGGTCTCGAGCGCAGCATCCAACGTTGTTGTTGCGAATTCGGATGCGGCTTCCGTGGTTGCCGAAAGCCACTCATCAAGGGCAATCGCAGCGCTCATGCTAACCCTAGGGGCAGTAGCGCGTCGTGCAGCGCTTCGGGGGTAAATGGTTTGACGATGAGAAATTTGGCGCCATTTTCCATGGCCATGTTGCGGATGTCGTCCGTGCCCTCGGACGTGACGAACCCGAATTGAACGGTTATACCCTCCGAGCGAACGGCTTTGAGCAGATCGATGCCATTCATTTGCGGCATGTTCCAATCGGCCAAAACCAAATCGAAGGGGCCGCCTCGTAGTTTTTGAAGGGCTTCCTCTCCATTGGTTGCCTCATCAACTTGGTGTTCGCCAAGGTTTGCTTGACGCAAAGCCCTGCGCACAATCATGCGCATGGCCTTACTATCGTCCACAATCAGAAGCTTTTTCATGGGAGCAATCTCCAAAACTGTTGGGTCTAACAAGTACCAATCGGCCACCTGGGTTTAACAGTTAATCTCTAGGAGATAAAAGACCCGGAAATGCGAAATCCGACCGGTCACTTGCGGCCGCTCCGCGTTTCCGGCCGGTGCCCCCCCGACTTAATGTCCCTCGGCGTGTGCCGTTCGGGTGTTGAAACGTGCGATCCGCAATTAAACACCAGGTGCTATGAATGTACTCCGTCGAGGTCGCAGATATAGTGAACAACGTCTGGCAATCCTTGCTCGAATTTGACATCACGTTGATTGACGAGCCGGAGCCGGTTTCGCGGTCGCAATGGGCTTTGACCGGTTGCATTCAAATCACTGGGGCCTGGCGAGGCGCAATAACCGCTACCTGTGGCGAGAGCCTGGGTCGACAAATAGCTGGGGCCATGATGGGTTTGAGTCCGGAAGATGTGACTCGCGAGGATTTGAGCGACTCGATTGGGGAGATCATAAATATGGTCGGAGGCAACGTTAAGGCGCTCCTGCCTTCCCCCTGTCAGCTGTCTCTCCCGTCCGTGACAAGCGGTGGCCAATTTGAGCTTACAGTGTCACGCGCCGAGGTAGTCGATACATTGCACTTCCAATCGCTCGGCTTTCCTATTGTACTGCAAGTACTTCACGAACGGTCGGCTACGGAAGGCTAGTCTGTCGTTGTTTTAACGAGGGGCAACTACACGCGATGCGACTTGTTCCTGTCCGCCCGGGACGCCTTATCTTTAATATTATCGCAATGCCCTGAAGCGCACGAATTTCGGGCCGTAGTCATTGGCTGTAGCAAGCGGGTCGCTTGCACTTGGTTTCAATTCCGCTCCTGCAGGTGACCGATATGACCTCACTCAGCAACTCGCCGCCCCCTCCGCTCAGCAACCCTCCCGCTCCCCGACTTGGGAAGCGACGGCGGCCACGTGTGCTTTCGGGCAATGGTGGTTCACCAATTATCGACGGCGGATCTTCCGATATAAGTACTACGCGCCAAGCAACCGCCAAACAGGATGCCGAGCTCGCGGATCTTCGAGCTCAGCTAGCCGCGATTGGTCGCGCACAGGCAGTGATAGAATTGCAGCTTGACGGCACCTTCACCAACGCGAACGAAAATTACTTGTGTTTACTCGGGTATCGCCTCGAAGAGTTGGTTGGCAAGAACCTCAGCGCATTCCTCGATCCGAATCATGTGAACACCCCGGAGTATCGAGCTTTCTGGGCCGAGCTTGTCGCAGGTAGACCGTCAGCACAACGCGTCCGGCGCACCGCCAAGGACGGCCGAGAAGTGTGGTGGCAGGTATTGTATACGCCCGTCCTCGATTTGACTGGCAAGACCTATAAAATCGTAGCCTACGGAACCGACGTTACCGAGATAGTGCAGGTTGAAGGTGCGGCAAAAGACCGGGAAATGGACGTGAAGACAAACCTACGCCGTACACTCGATACCGTATCCGTCAATGCTCAGTCACTAGCTGCGGCGTCGGAGGAACTGGGGACGGTCGCTCAGCATATGAGCATGAACTCAGAGGAGACAGCCGTTCAGGCTGCAGCGGTCAGCAGTTCGTCAGAGCAGGTCAGCAGAAACGTTGCGACCGTTGCCGCGAGCGCGGAGGAGATGAACATCAGCGTAAAAGAGATTGCGAAGAATGCGAGCGACGCAGCGCGAGTTGCGACCACCGCCGTGCGTGTGGCCGAGGAGACCAACAGGACCGTTGCCAAACTTGGAGAAAGTTCAGTCGAGATTGGTAAAGTGATTAAGGTCATTACATCAATCGCACAGCAGACAAATTTGCTGGCATTGAATGCGACGATCGAGGCGGCGCGCGCTGGTGAAGCGGGCAAGGGTTTTGCCGTGGTGGCCAATGAGGTCAAGGAATTGGCCAAGCAAACGGCCGTCGCTACCGAAGACATCAGCCAGAAGATCGAAGCGATTCAGAACGACACCAAGGCGGCCGTGAATGCCATCAGTCAGATTGGCCAGATCATTGGCCAAATCAATGATTTTCAAAACACTATTGCCAGCGCCGTCGAGGAGCAGGCAGCTACCACGAATGAGATCGCTCGTAGCGCCAGTGCCGCATCAAAAAACAGCACCGAGATCTCCGGTAACATCTCCAAGGTCTCGACGGCAGCCAAAGAAACTACCGAAGGTGCCAACAATACCCGGAACGCGGCGCAGGACCTCTCCCGGCTCGCGTCGGAACTCATTGGTGTAGTCGATTCAGCCCGGACTTGAATCATGCCTCTGTTTTGCCACGCAATTAGATTTGGAGTAGTCCGGGCATGAATCAAGACGACGAGATCATCTCCCAATTCTTGACGGAAAGCCTCGAGAATCTCGATCTTCTGGACCGCGAACTCGTACAGCTCGAGCAAGATCCGGGCGCCCAATCCTTGTTGTCGAGCATCTTTCGAACGGTGCACTCAATCAAGGGTAGTGCCGGCTTTCTCGCGTTCAAGAAACTCGAAGCCATTGCTCATACTGGCGAAAGCTTGCTCAGCCTAATGCGGGACGGAAAAGTCCGGCTCGAGGAAACGCGGACGACTGGTCTACTCGCCATGGTCGACGCGATTCGACAGCAACTCAATCACGTCTCCGAGTCAGGATCGGAAGGCAGTGAGCACCTCGGAGCCCTCATAGAAGCACTCGGACTGCTCAAGGACGATTCGACGTTAGCAGCTGCCGCCAGTCAACTTGCGCAGCTTGGATTGGACCGGAAAGAGTTGGCACAGAGCGCCAGGCCTGTGATGGTTCCAGAGGTAGCCACCACAACAGTGGCGGACTCGGTGCCTCCACCGTCTGCACACTCCGCAGCTACAGTGGCAAACGCCTTCATTGGACGCGTCGAGGCGACCGAGCCAAAGGCGGCTGCAGCTGGACCTGCGCGTTTGCCCGGAGAGGAATCAAAACACGTCGACCCGCGGATTCGGGTCGATGTAGGTCTTCTCGATCGGTTGATGAATTTGGTTGGAGAGTTGGTGCTTGCTCGAAACCAGCTTCTGCAACATGCAAGCAAGAGTCAGGACGAAAGTCTAATTGGCACCTGCCAAAGACTCAACCTGATTGCGGCCGAGCTTCAGGAAGGCGTGATGAAAACACGCATGCAGCCGATCGACAATGTCTGGAGTAAATTTCCGCGAATCGTTAGGGACCTGGCTCGTGCGTGCGGCAAGGAAGTCAGCCTGGAAATGGATGGCAACAGTACGGAGCTTGACAAGACCATCATCGAGGCCATCAGCGACCCACTCACCCACCTTGTGCGAAACGCCATCGATCATGGCTTAGAGACCCCCACACAACGTCTGGCGGCACAGAAACACCGTGGTGGAACGCTGAGTCTGCGAGCATTTCACGAAGGTGGGCGCGTCAACATCGACGTCGCCGACGACGGTCGCGGCATCGACGCGGATCGAATACGAGCCAAGGCAATCGAGCGTGGCTTACTTACGCCCGAAGCTGCTCGAATGATGTCTCACCACGATCTAGTCAACATGATTTTTGCGCCAGGTTTTTCCACCGCAGAAGTCGTCACCAACGTATCGGGGCGCGGCGTCGGCATGGACGTCGTGAAGAACAATATCGAGCGCATTGGTGGGACCGTCGACGTCGAGACGCGGCTGGGTCAAGGCACGGCGATCAGAATCAAAATCCCACTGACACTCGCAATTATTCCGGCGCTCGTCGTGGGTGCGGGTGGGGAACTGTTCGCGATCCCACAAGTGAACTTGATGGAGCTAGTTCGCCTCGATACCGAACAGGCCAAGAAGGCACTCGAGTACATTCACGGCGTGCCGGTGTTTCGGCTTCGCGGTACGCTACTGACCCTAATAGAATTGAGTCAGGTTCTTGGCTTGGAGGTCAACGTCCACGACGACGTGCATATCGTGGTGCTCCAGGCCGACGATCGGCAATTTGGTCTATTGGTGGATAGCATTAACGATACCGAGGAGATCGTCGTCAAGCCGCTCAATAGGGAACTCAAGGGACTCAACGTTTACGCTGGCGCGACAATTCGCGGCGACGGGCGCGTTGCTCTGATACTGGATGTCGTCGGATTAGCCGAGCGCGCCGCGATTGGGGCAACGGAGCGACGTGCCGGATTGCGCACGGGAACGGAGGCTAAGGCTGGTCAGGTCACAGAGACCGAGAGGTTGGTCTTGTTCCGCTCGGGTGCCGGTACTCACATGGCGCTGCCGCTCAATTCGGTGGCGCGTCTCGAGGAATTTCCACGCAGCATCGTGGAACTCGTCGGGTCTCAGGAGGTTGTGCAATATAGAGGCGAGATCATGCCACTCGTTCATTTGTCGGAAATGTTCGGTGGACCGCGGGGCACCGCTGAATTGCTCCAGGTTGTCGTACACACCGGGGAAACCGGTAGTATCGGATTCGTCGTCGACAAAATCGAGGATATCGTCGAAAGCGAAATCGGCGTGCAAAGCCGCGACGGAGGTCGGCGCGGTGTGATGGGTGCGCGAGTCGTGCAAGGACATGTCACCGAGCTACTGGATGCAGCGGCGGTACGCCAGGCAGCGGAAAGGCACTGATGGCTACGCGAATGCAGCTCTGCACATTCATTGTTGACGATCTC
This sequence comes from Myxococcales bacterium, assembly GCA_003154095.1. Classification (GTDB taxonomy): domain Bacteria; phylum Myxococcota_A; class Polyangia; order Polyangiales; family Polyangiaceae; genus FEN-1139. The sequence goes on from PMCK01000588.1 coordinate 26,831, forward strand.
CTGTTTGGCGTCGATGTGATGCGAGTGCAGGAAATAATTCAGTATCAGCACATGACTCGCGTTCCGTTGGCACCGAAGCTGATTCGCGGTTTGATTAACCTTCGCGGTCAAATCGTAATGGCGGTCGATTTGCGGGAACGATTGGACTTGCCGCCACGTGGCGGTGATGAGCCACCCACCAACGTCGTAGTGCAGGGGGTCGACGCGGCGGTTAGCCTGCTAGTTGATTCCGTCGGGGACGTGATTGAGGTCTCTGATGATTCATTCGAATCGCCCCCGGCGACGATGTTGCCACGTTACCGCCAAGTCGTAGACGCCGTTTGCAAGCTTCCTCACGGTTTGTTACTGCTGCTTGATCCAGAGCGAGCCGCGTCCTCATCCGAGGGCGGTCCAGTTGGAAATCTTGGATACGGGCGTTGAGTCTAGCCAGAGGCCGCATATGGACCAATCAGCATCCAATAGTAGTGAATCCGTGCAGAAATCGAAAACGCAGCTCCGGGCGTTAGTCGTTGATGATTCGCGTTCGATGCGTGCAATCCTGCGCCGCGCGTTGGAGCAGTGCGGTTTCGAGGTGCTTGAAGCCGTCAATGGCCGCGACGCGGTCGAGCGTCTGGCCATGATGCGTATCCCCGATCTCGCGCTGGTCGATTGGAATATGCCTGAAATGACCGGGATCGAATTCGTTATCGCCATTCGCAGTGACAAAAATTACAACGCCATGCGCATCGTGATGGTTACAACGGAAACGGAGATGGAACAGGTCGAGCGGGCGTTGAAGGCGGGCGCCAACGAGTACGTCATGAAACCGTTCACCAGGGAGGTTTTGGTTGACAAGTTGACACTCCTTGGCCTGGGTGATCAATTGCCGTGAAAACTATCAAGGTTCTGCTCGTCGACGACTCGCTGCTCGCCAGGCGACTGATCAGTAACGCCTTGAATGCTAGCGGTCAGGTCGAGGTTGTAGGTACCGCCGCGTCCGGCGCCGCGGCGCTCGCGCAGCTCGCCACCGGAGTTCCTGACGCGGTTATTCTCGACTACGAGATGCCGGGCATGAACGGCGCGGAAACGTTAAGAAAATTGCGCGAAATTTACGCCATGTTGCCCGTCATCGTCTTTAGCGGCGCCAGTGAGCAAAGTGCCAAAGTGACCGTGGACGCTCTGGCCGCGGGTGCCAGCGACTTCGTTGCAAAGCCAACCTCGAGCGGACCTGATCTTGCGACCATTGTCGAGCTGGAGCTGGCGCCAAGGTTGTCCGCTCTGTGTAACCGAGTATTTCTCCGCCCTATAAAGGAGCTACAAGACCGAAAGGCGTCCGCGCGAGACAGTCTGCCTGGTGGTGGAGCACAAGTGATAGTGATAGCTTCTTCTACGGGCGGTCCGGATGCGCTGGCCAAGCTGCTGTCACTCATTCCGGCCACAATTCCCGTAGCAATTGTAATCGCCCAGCATATGCCACCCGTATTCACACGGTGCCTCGCCGAAAGGCTCGACGCGACAAGCCCGCTCACCGTGCGCGAAGCCCAGGGCGGCGAATTACTAACCCCGGGTACGGTCTGGATTGCGCCGGGGGATTACCATCTCGAGATTGAGGCCACTGCCGGGGGAGCCCGCACCGCGCTCAATCAGGGGCCGCCTGAGAATTCGTGCCGTCCCGCGGCCGATGCACTCTTTCGTTCTGCAGCTAGCGTATTTGGTGCTGGGACACTAGGCGTAGTCTTGACTGGCATGGGTCAAGATGGACGAAGTGGTGCTCGGGCAATCGTGGCTGCGCACGGCACCGTGCTCGCGCAGGATGAAAAGAGCGCGGTGGTCTGGAGCATGCCCAAAGCTATCGTAGAAGCAGGATTGGCTGAGGCTGTTTTATCTCTCGAATCACTCGCAGACGATCTTGTTCGTCGAACCGCACGTAAGCGCAGCGAGCGCAGGTCGCGACCATGAGCTTGGAGCAAGCAGCGTTCGAACGAGTCCAAAGGCTCGTCTATTCCCTCGCTGGAATCGTACTCGAGAACGGCAAAGAATATCTAGTTGAAGCGCGACTGGCTCCGATTGCAAAAACCCATGGGTTCACCCGCATCGAGGAACTGATCGCGCAGCTCGATATTAAGCCCGATCTAATCGCACAAGTCGTCGAAGCCATGACCACGAATGAAACGAGCTTCTTTCGCGACCATCGGCCATTCGAATTGATTCGGACCAAAATTATGCCAGAATTGCTCCTCAAGCGAGAAGAGCGTCGCACACTTGATATCTGGTGTGCAGCCTGTTCCAGTGGACAAGAACCATATAGCGTTGCAATGCTCCTTCACGACAATTTTCCAGAGCTCGCGAGCTGGAGGGTGCGGATCTTGGCAACCGACATTTCCAGCGCAATACTCGAACGTGCACGCTGCGCTCGATTCAGCCAATTGGAGGTAAATCGCGGGCTCGGCGCGGCGCAGCTCGTCAAACATTTTCATCGCGAGGGTCTACAGTGGGAACTCAAACCGGAGTTGAGAAATATGGTGAATTTCACACAACTCAATCTGATAGCGAATTGGCCGATTCTGCCCACGTTCGACCTCGTCTTCTTGCGAAATGTCATGATTTACTTCGACGTCGAGACAAAGCGCAAGGTCCTGGCCAAGCTGAGCGAGAGGGTAGCTCAAGGTGGGTACATATTCCTCGGTGGGGGGGAATCCACATTGAATATTGATACCAATCTCGAGCGCGTCGAATTCGAAAACTCTGCGTGTTATCGCGTTGCTTCTCCGTCGTCGAATATCGCTGCGCGCCCGTGAGGCTCATTCGATCTTCCGCCACCAAGGAATCGCGCCATCGGCGCTCCAAGTTGGGCAAGTCGTCCCGGTTAGTGGTTCGTCAGGTGCTCCCGCCATTTCCGTGATTTACTAGTTATTGCCTGCGGCCGGAGCAGGGACTTGCAAATCCGCTTAATCGGGTCCTTGTCCTGGTCGTTGTGGTCCATAAAGGAGAGTTGCCGTGCAGATTACCCAAGTACCCAATAAGCTCATTGTAGAATGGTGTGAGGATGTGAAGGCCGTGAAAGACCGTTGGCTTAGCTTCTTCATATCGCTAGAAGAGTTCAGCCAGGCCGTAATGATTACCGGTGTCGAATATGCAAGAGCTCACCGTGCGGTCGCATGGATTGCCGATGCGAGCGAGGCGAAGGGAGTCTTTCCGCAGGAGATCCAGGACTTTATTTCCCAGCAGGTGTTCAAGGCTTTTACCGACATTGGAATCAAGTACTTCATATCGGTTCAACCGAAGAGCGCCGTGTCCAAGCTCGGAGTGAAGCGTTATGAAAGCGAACTGGGCCCCCACGGAATCCAGCTCGTCGAGGTGGCAAGTGTTGAAGGCGCCTTTGCCTTCCTACGAGAGCAGGTCAAAATTGCCGGTTGAATCAGTGTATAGGAACTGAACCCGGCCGACGCGCGACGGCGCGCGGGCCAGAACTCGCCGAATTCTAACGAATTCCAATGTTCGCTATCAATTATTGGGGCAAAGCGCCGTAGATCAGTTGCTGATGGATCTCAACGCGCTTATCGAGCAGGCCTACGATCTTGAACCACTACCAGCCTCTGCCGCGCGTTTGGCCGGATTGGTGGCGGATCCAGAATCGACCCTCGCGAGCATTACGGAGGTCATTAGACTGGATCCCTCCTTGACTGCCCGGGTCTTACGCGCTGCGAATTCCGCTCGAAGCGCCGTGAGAAACCCGATTACAACGGCCCATGACGCGGTGATCCGTCTGGGACGCGGGACGATTCTGTCAATTACTGTCGGTGGCGCTGCGCGCAAACATTTGCAGCGGGCAATACCGGCGTACGGCCTCGGGGAAAACGTACTGTGGCGGCATTCCGTATCCGCCGCGCTAGCTGCGGAATCAATGGGCCCGTTTTGCAAGGCGTCCATTCCACCCGAAGCATTTGCCGCAGCATTGCTGCACGACATTGGCAAGCTGGTCTTAGGTAGATTTCTCGACGCTCAGACCTTGTTATTGCTAGAGCAAGCACAGGCCGAAGGTCACCTAAATCCGCTGCAAGCGGAGTCTGAGCTGCTCGAGGTTAACCATGCAGAGCTGGGCGGCCTAATAGCTCAGAAATGGGAACTCCCGGAGACCATAGTGCAGGGAATTACGTATCATCACCGGCCTGAAGCTGGCCAAGCAATGATATGTGATGTTGTGTGCATCTCCAATGAATTGGCCATTGCGACCGGACTTGCCAACATGCCATCACCTCTCATCCACGAAGACCACACTCCTTCATTTGCACGTTTGGGACTAGCCCCGCAGGATCAGGCGCGTATTTGCGAGATCATCAAGACCCGCTTTGCGGAGGTATTGGAGCGATTTGGAGCCTGATGGATCTACACCGCGCGATTGGTCGCAAGCACCCGCGCCTACCTCTTTGTCAACGCAGATGAGACAGTCATCACAGGGTGGTTACTATAGTAATCGCAAGGGGTAAAGAAGCCTCCCCCACGCAATTCATGGTTGCCCATGGCAATTGAGAGGTCCGCTTTCGACGTGACTGGGAAATCAAAACGACGAACATTTACGGCAGAATACAAGAAGCGGATCTTGCAACAGGCCGAAGTGTGCAAGGAAACTGGTCGACTAGGCGCATTACTGCGCAACGAGGGCCTGTACGCATCGCATATTGCGAATTGGCGCACACAAGCAGTATCGACAATGCTGGGCGCGCTTGCTCCAAAGAGGCGAGGCCCGCCGAAGGACTTGGTTGCCGGGCATGTTCGCGCGCTAGCGGAAAAAGACCGCGCGATTGCCCAGTGGAAACGACGCGCGCTACGCGCCGAGGCGCTCGTCAAGGTCCAAAGAACAAGACTGTCAGACGCTCGGGACGGCATTGCCATGAGCGCTAAACTCGACTTGAAAAGCTCTGTTCATGCGGCAGCGACGGAACTCGGGGTATCTTCAACCTGCGCAGCTTTGGGCGTGTCTCGATCAACGTACTATCGAGAACTCGCACCCAAGCAAGGTCCCAAGCAGCGGCGACGTTCACTGCGGAGGCTGTCGGATGCAGAACGCCAAGTCGTATTGAATGCACTGAACGAAGATCGTTTCATTGGCCTCTCACCAGCTGCAATTCACGCAAAGATGTTGGGAGAAGGGCGATACCTTTGTTCCGTGCGCACCATACATCGAATATTGGCAGAGCAAGCGACAGCCAACAAAGATTAAAGTTTGGGCTGGCACCGTTGCAGCGTAACCCATGAAATTGGCGACAGTACGACTCGCACAATTACCATTTGATCTGAGCGTTTGATGATTGTTGTGATTCGCGACTAATCTCGCCAATCAGCTTGCGAGCCTTCTACACTAATCTAAAACTCGGAGTGTCCCAGCGCAGTTGACACGATGTGTGGTCGAGATGCGTCAAGCAATTGCCAGTGTGATTGGGTCTTATTCAGCCCCATCGAACGGTCGCAAATGCACGCGACACCCTGCGCGCTGTTGCAACGGAATCATATAGGAGCAATCATGACCACCACAAGCAATCTTTCAACAAACGGTAAACGTAGACCTGGCGACCGAGCTTTAGCTGCTCCCAAGGACAACGCGAGCAAACAAGACGTCACGGCTACCGTAGGAGCTGACATCCAACAAGATCGTTTGGCAGCACGTCGCATGGCGGAGGAAAAGGTCCGCGCCCGCACGTTGGCACGCTCTCAGGCCGTTGCCGAAAAGCTTGCCTCTGCAACTTCACAGGTTTCGTCCGCAATTACCGAGGCATCCGGCGCGATTCACGAACTCGAAAAGACGATGCAACAGATCGCGACCGGTGCCAACGAAGCGGCGTCCGCAGCCGAGGAATCACGTTCGGCGGTCAACCAGATTGAGAAATCTGCAATAATGGCGGCGAAAAACGCCGACGTATCTATGAAGTCGGTCAACGCCCTGCAAGAACTGGCAAAAGAGACCTCCAACGACATTGCGAAACTAATTCAAGGGGTTGGCGAAAGCGCCCAAGCCAACATCGAATCTGCCAGTAAACTTGCGGAGCTCGAAAAGCTTTCGGACGAAATCGGCAAGATCGTGCATGCGGTAGCCCGCATTGCGGATCAGACCAACTTACTGGCCCTCAATGCTGCCATCGAGGCGGCACGAGCAGGTGAACATGGCAAGGGTTTTGCCGTAGTAGCTGACGAAGTGCGCAACCTCGCAGAGTTGAGCGAAAAGAGCGCACGTGGCATTCAAGAGGTGATAAACGAAATTCAAGGCCAGGTGAAGGTAGTCGCTGCCGACACCGAAATGGCAGGCCGCAAGGCAGCCGAAGAAGTCGAAAAGGCCAAGGTTATCACCCGCGACCTCGAACAGGTTGGGCGCGAAATGAGTGAAATCCAGAAGGCCTGCGAAGTCATTGGTGTCAATGCGAGCCAGTCTGCCAGTGGGGCCAAAGAATACCTCGCCGGAGCTGAGCAGATTGCGTCGGCGGCCGAAGAGGCTTCTTCCGCCTGTGAAGAATCACTGCGCTCAGTGCAGGAGCAATCCAAAGCCTACAACGAGATGTCAGACGCTGCCAGTTCCATGTCTGAGCTAGCAGAGGATCTTAAGACCTCGACCAACGCGCAGAAATCTGCGGAAGAACTAGCGGCTTCAGCCGAGGAGCTCTCAACCAACTCCGATGAGGTGAAGGCGTCCGCGAGCCAGATCGCAACGGCCATTGAGCAGATTCAAAAGGCTGCCGGGATTCAGGGCAAATTGGCCGAAAAATCGCGCGACCTTGGGCAGCAGCTGCAACTTGCGACCCGCGGCATGGCCGATCGAGCTACTGAGAGTACGGAAAAGGGCAATCGGATCAAGGACGTTCTTACCACGAACAAAGTCAACGTGGACGCAGTTATTGCCAACGTTAACGCAGCTGCCCAAGCTGCCGTGACCTCTGCCAAAAACGTAAAGGAACTCGAGGAACGGACGCGACGCATCGACAAAATTGTCGACGCCATCGTCATGGTGACGGTTCAAACCAACATGCTTGCCGTCAACGGCAACGTCGAAGCGGCGCGTGCCGGTGAGTACGGCCGTGGCTTTTCCGTGGTGGCAGGCGACATCCGTGCTCTGTCCAATGAAAGCAGCGAAAACGCTGACCGGATCAAGGATCTGGTGCGCCAAGTCCAGTCCCAGATCACCAAGGTGGCGGCTGACATTGAGCTCGCCGGGAAAACTGCCCTGGCTGAAGGAGAGCGAGCCAAGGTTTCCACTGAGAATCTGACACGTATCGCAATTGACGTGGACAAGGCGCTAGTCGCTATTCAAGAAGTCATGACGGGGGCGCAGGAGTCGGCAACGGCGATTGAGCAAGCCGGCAAGGCTGCAGAACAGATCGGCGCGGCTGCGCAACAGATGTCCCGTTCCACCATCGAGGGCGCCAGCGCCGCCGAAGAGGCGGCCAAAGCCGCCCAAGAAATTGCACAAGCCATCGAAGAGATTGCCTCACAAGCCGACGACCTGCAACACGGTTGATGCCACGGAGCAATTCAGGAGAATTTACCATGGCAAATGCAAATGTGCTCGCGAGCGAGCAACTGGAAGAAAGTCAACTCGTTACCTTTTACTTAGGTAACGAGGAGTTCGGATTCGACATCATGTCCGTGCAAGAAATCATCAGACAGCCCACGCTGTCGAGGATCCCGATGGCCCCCGAATACGTCGAAGGTATCGCCAATCTGCGCGGAACTGTCCTGCCCATCATCGACACGCGAACTCGCTTCGGCATGAAGCGAGAGGCCGATACGGACCATACCCGGGTACTGGTCGTGGACGTGGACGGCGTAAAGACGGGCCTGCGCGTCGATCGTGTTCGTCAGGTCACGCGGATCACGCGAGGCGACATCGAGGCGTCCCCAGCCGTTATCAAGAACGGAATGAGCACCGACTACTTGCAGGGAGTCGTCAAGCTCGAACAAGGCAAGCGAATTATCATGTCCCTTAGCCCGGCGGCCATCTGCAAGATTGAATCGAAGGGCGCGCTGAACCAAGCCATTCAATCTTCCCATCTCGAACTTGCGGGTGCAAGCGAGACGAAGACGGCAAAGTCTGGGGATTCCAGTGATCAGACATTGGCCCAATTAGTGTCGTTCAAGCTTGGCGACGAAGAGTTTGCGTTTCCCATGGAACGGGTGCGTGAAATTCTTCGCGTCCAGCGGCCCAACGAAGTTCCCGATACGCCCAAGCACTTCCTGGGCATTCTTACGGTACGTGGAAACATCCTGCCAGTCATCGATCTCCGGCTATTGCTGAACCTCAGTGACATGGCGGGCGACGTCGAGAGTTTGGCTCAAAATGCGTACGATACCTACGCGCGCTGGTTGACAGCGATGCCAAGCTACGTTGAAGAATCAGGCAACCACACCGCACTAGTGCAAGGCGCCGAAGCATTGCGGACCTGGGTAGCTGCGTTTGCAACCTCAAGTGAGCTCCTCATGGGTACGCTGGGCGCCATTCGATTGGCCAATGACAAGGTACTGCGGGCCATTCAGCAATTGCAAACCTGCAACAACCGTGAGGCGAGGCTTGCAAATTGCAAACAGGAAGTCGAGCCGCATGCTCAAGAGGCTCTACGCCAAATGCTTACGTTCAAGCAGCAAGTGCGTGAATGCATCCGTGAAGACCAGCGGCTGATTGTCGTACAGACGGGGAGCGCCCTGCTCGCCTTGCTAGTCGATCAGGTCAAGGAGGTTTTGACCGTACCAACGCGACTCATCGATCCACCGCCACAACTGGGTAGTCAGAAAAATCTAGAAATTCAGGGAGTGGCGCGGCTCAATGATGGCAAGCGACTGATCATGCTCTTGGACTCCGATCATCTGGTAGAAGGGCAAACCAAGGAAGCCCTGAAAAAGGCCGGAGCCCTTGGAACGGTTGTAGAGGCAGCCGGCCTCGACTTGAAGCACGCACAAGAGTCGGCAAGTTCCCTCGGCGAACGTCAATTCGTGACATTCCAGCTCGCCGATGGCGAATACGGAATTCCAATCAACGAGATTCAAGAAATTGACCGCTCCTCGCGGATGACCCGCATTCCCAAGTCCGCCGAACATGTCGACGGAATTACCAACCTTCGAGGCGAGGTAGTCCCAGTTATCAATGCTCGCAAGCGCTTCAATCTTCCCATGAAGGAAACCGACGAGCGGACGCGCGTTATCATCATTGACGTGGACGGGAAGAAGACCGGGCTGTTGGTGGATTCGGTCCGGGAAGTCCTTAACCTAGCGACCAAAGACATCGCTCCGCCCCCGGCCACCATCTCCTCCGCGATAGACCAGCAGTACATCTCCGGAATCGGAAAGGTGGACAGCGGCAAACGCATGATCGTCCTACTCAATGTAACCAAGGTCGTCGAAAGCTGAGCAAGAGGTTAGAGGTATGTCGAAAAGAGTCCGGGTGTTGGCCGTAGACGACTCGGCGCTGATGCGTCGAACTCTGCGTAGAATAATCGAGGCCGACCCCGAGCTCGAGCTCTTGGACACCGCGCGCGATGGTGCAGATGCCATTGCCAAAGCGCGAGAACTGCGCCCAGACGTCATGTCCATGGATATCAATATGCCCAAATTGGACGGCATTTCCGCCCTGCAGATACTGCTCGCTGAAGAGATCTGCCCGGTAGTAATGCTGTCCAGCTTGACGCAAAAAGGTGCCACGACGACTTTCGAAGCACTGGAGTTAGGCGCCTTCGACTACGTGGCAAAGCCCGACGGCACGGTATCGGACCTCGGTGTCGTGGCCAAGGAACTCTGTCTCAAGCTCAAGGCTGCCGCAAAGTCGGGAACTCTGCGTCGCCTGCGAGGGCACCATCGGCACGGCCAAGCTCGAACGCGTGCGCAGGCGCCGGCTAGACCCGAGGCATCGCGGTCAACCAAAACTATTGCTCACGGCACATTCAAAGCAGTAGCCATCGGGATTTCAACGGGCGGGCCCTCAACGATTCAGGAAGTACTTCCCAAGATCCCCGCTGACAGGAACGCCGCCGTCTTCCTAGTGCAGCACATGCCAGCGTCATTCACGGCCACGTTTGCTCGCAGACTCGACGAGAGTTGTTCGTTGACAGTGGTGGAGACGAGCGCAGGGATGGAAGTGGAGCCGGGATATTGTTACGTGAGTCGCGGAGGCCTGCATTTGGTGCTGTATCGAAACGGCGTCGGCAAGGTGATGATCCGTACACCAAGCACACCTGAAACACTATTTAGACCTTCGGTGAATGTAATGATGGAGTCAGTGTTGAATACATACGGTCGCGACACCATCGGTGTACTCATGACCGGTATCGGAGACGATGGCGCCGATCAAATGGTGCAAATCAAGCAAAAGGGTGGTTACACAATTGCCGAAAGCGAGGAGAGTGCCGTCGTTTTTGGCATGCCGCGCGAAGCCATAGAGCGCGGGGGAGCCTGTGAGATTCGCCCCAGCTGGGAGGTCGCTGAAGCGATCCTCAAAAGGCTATAGGTTACACTATGATACAAGAGAGCAGTATTCGAGCACGACTTTGGGACGAAGACGAGTCCGTGCGAGCCTTAGCCGCGGAGGACGCCGGTTATGACGACCTGGCCGAAGCCATCGGTCCACTCTGTGAGCGGTTGACCCTGGAGCCTTCGCGCTCAATGCGTCAGACCATTATGGCCGCGCTGCTCCGCATGACGCACCTGGATGTCATCGAGCCAGCATTGGCACTATTTGACAGTGAAGACGTCTTCATTCGCAATTCGGCGGTCTCATTGCTGCAGGCCAAGGGCCAAGCTGCGTTACGTGGCCTTGAGCGACGCTTCGCTAGCTCCGATCCGGATATACGAAAGTTGGTCCTGGACACGCTATCGGCAATCGGAGGCGACAAAGCGGAAGGGTTGCTGGCTCGCGGCCTGCGGGATCCCGATCTCAATGTCCANNGCACAAGATCCCATGTTGCTGGCTGCTGCCGCCGCTGCCCTCGCTTTGCTCGGAGGGGAGAGCAGTTGGGGCGCTATGGAGCGCCGGTTTCCAACTTTCACCCAGGTGCCAGCCTATTTGGTAGACCCTTGGCTAGTCTTACTTGCGCGCTTCGGAAATTGCTCGCTCGAGAACTTACTCGAAATTGCGCCCCAGCTGCCGACCGCGCTCGGTCGACAGTACGCGGATGCCTTGGGCGAGCTGCAAGAACGCCTAGGTGCCGAAACGGTAAAGGTTACAGCATTCGAGCACCTGCGTGCACTGATTGCGACGACGACTGAGGCGACAACGCGATTCCGACTCCTCAAATGGTCGGGGGCACTGCGCGGCCACCCGGGAGTGCTCGCGTTGTTGGTTCCGTATCTCAACGCGAGTGACACATCTTCCCGACATGGAGCCGTGCTTGGGCTACTGCGCACGGGGCGAACCGAAGTTCTGGACTTGTTGAAGGCCCATTTGGCAAAAGAGTCCGACCCGGACGTCCGCGACAGCATCGAGTCAGGTCTCGCATTGTACGAAAGGCAGCCATGAGCCTGAGTACCCGGCAGTTCGAAGTGTTGCGAGATCTCATTTTCAAGGAGCTTGGGCTGCAATTCGAGGATGCCAAGGTCGAATTCCTCGATAGGCGCGCCGAGAAGCGGATGCTGGCGCTAGGCCTGAAGAAGACTGACGAATATATATTTCACCTGCGGTTTTTGGACCAGCAGGGTGCTGAGATGCAGCAGTTGGCCAATCTCATCACTACGAACGAGACGTACATGTTTCGTGAGTTCGACCAGTTGCAGGCCTTTGCCGACCACTGCCTGCCTCCAATTCTGGAGTACAAGGAAAAGCTCGGCGTGCGCCGGCTACGCATCTGGTCGGCGGGATGTTCATCCGGTGAAGAAGCGTATACGCTCGCGATCATACTACGAGAGGTCATGCACGACGCCGACCAATGGGACATTCAGATTCTGGGCACGGACATTGACCAGGTTCGGTTGGAAATGGCGTCCCGCAAGATCTACGGCAAGTATGCTGTGCGTGACGTGCCCGACGAGTACATGGCACGTCACATGATTCCAGTAGCTGACGAAAGCTATCGCGTTCGCCCGGAAACCGCGCGGCTGGTGGAGTTCCGGCATCTCAATCTGAGCGATCGAGCCGCTATTCGAACAATTCGCGACATGGACTTCATATTCTGTCGCAACGTCCTAATTTACTTCAGTGATGCCTCCAGAAAAGCGGCGGTCGAAAACTTTTACAATTCGCTAAACCGTGGAGGTTACCTCTACCTCGGGCACTGTGAATCTTTGTCGCGCATCACGGCATTGTTTCAACTCAAACGGCTCGATAAGCACCTCGTCTACTGCAAGGAATAGCCCCGTGAAGACCATTCTCATTGTCGATGACTCGCGAACCACGCGAAACTATCATGCAGCGATTGCCAGCTCAGCGGGCTACACAGTAGTTACCGCCAACGACGGGGCCGAGGGTCTCGAGAAGCTACTCACTCAGACGGTTGACCTCATTTTGACTGACATCAATATGCAGGGAATCGACGGCTACGAGTTCATTCGTCGGGTCCGCGCCAGTGCCGGGCAAGAAGATGTTCCCATCGTCATTATTTCAACTGAAAGCCAGGCTAAGGATCAGAGCAAGGGTTATGCGGCCGGCGCAAACCTGTACATTGTGAAACCGTCGGAGCCTGACCAATTGCTCGGATACGTAAAAATGATGCTGGGAGAAAAGTCATGAGTATGACGCTTCACAAATCGGGGTCACTGGTACATGCGTCATTATCCGGTGAGCTGACGGTCGTCGATGCCTCCACCATTTATGGTGACCTTTTTGCAGAGTTGGATGGCGAAGTATCGCTGGTGATCGAAGCCGTTGGTGTCACGCGAATAGATGCTAGCATTGCTCAGGTATTCCTATTTGCAGCCCATTGCGTGCGAGATTGTCATGTCGAGAGTCGGTCCAGCGCCTGGGAAAATGCCTTAGTACTGCTGCGGCCAAACTCATTGGTCGCCGACCTCTGCTGATGGAGTAATCCAATATGCCCAGGACAATACTCACCGTAGACGATTCCGTAAGTATCAGGCAGACCGTACGTCTTACGCTCACAATGGCCGGTTACGAGGTTTCCGAGGCCGACTCCGGTCAAGCCGCCCTTTTGGCATGCGACAATGCGAAATTCGACGTTGTAGTGACAGATCTCAACATGCCGGGCATGGACGGGATCGAATTGATACGCCAATTGCGCGCAAGGCCGCAATTCAAGTTCGTCCCCATTCTGATGCTCACCACAGAATCGCAGCTCGAGCGGAAGCAACAGGGCAAGTCGGCCGGCGCAACGGGATGGATTGTGAAGCCATTCACTGCTGACCAATTAGTGGCAGTCATCAAGAAGGTCTGTCCGTCCTGAGTTCAACCGAGAACGAGAACACCAAGTGTCGAGGCCGACGATAAGCGAGTCTGAAAATGCCGAGGAACTTCTTCGGTCGTTCGTGCCCCCGCTACGCCGGCAGTGTGGCTATGTTGAGCAAGTGGCTCGGGAAGTGGATGGACATTTCATCACACTAGGCGAGGTCTTGGAGGAGCTGTTTCGCGACGACGCCAAGATTGCCGATCAGGCTCGCGAAATGAGTGCCTTTGTCAGTGACAAGGCTGCATTGGTAAGCGCATTCCAGTTGTTCAAGAAGACGACCGACTTAGTGGATGCAAACCTTGAACGTACATTAGAAGTCGGAAACCAGCTAGATGCGGTAACCCACCATCTCGATCGGTCTCGGGAACACGAGTCAGAGTTCTCCCAGTTGGTCCTGGTTTTCTGGGCATTGGTGACGAGCATTCGCATCGAGGCGGCAATGCTTCCTGACGCCGAACGGGATGAAGTCGTGCTGTTGGCAATCAGCATGGAACGGGTTCATTTTGAACTCAAGAGACTAGTAGACGTTCACTTCGTGAGGCTCGACGGCATTCGTTTACTCATCGTCGACATTTGTCGTCAGGTTGACAAAGTTCGCGGGGCAAGTCGGAACAGAGTCAGACTCTCTCAAGAAGAGATTCATGCAATTCTCACTTCATTTCAGGCAACGCTCGACGACGCGCGGCGTTATTGCGAAAGCACTTCGTCCCAAACCGGACAAGTTCAGAAGTCGTTCAATCGCATTATCGTGTCACTGCAATTCCAGGACATTATCCGTCAAAAGCTCCAGAATGTCGCGCTGACCTGCGCTCGCATCCTGGCTCCAGCTGAAGAGTCACAACTCGAACTTCACCTAGCGTTTACGCATCAGGTGGCGTTGGTGCAACAGAGGCAACTCGCCGAAGCTCGGCAACAGTTGGGTGACACTGAACGCAGTGTCGTCGAGAACTCGACCCAATTGCTTGCGTCATCCGAACTTGCATTGAGTGCAACCAAGGAACTTCGGGCAGGCATCATCACAGCGTTGAGCGACTCGGACGCTACGGGGGCGTTCCTAACCCACCTGGCGGAACTGCGCGGTGCCATATCATCAACGTCAGAGATTGCTCAAATAGTTACACAGGCGGTGGCTCGAGTGCGCGCGCAGTTAGTAGAGCAACTAGTCACCATGGCAAAGTTCACCATGGAACTACGTCGAATCGCATTGAACGCGCAACTGCATGCGGCACGCGTTTCGGCCGGTACGGCGCTGGAGGAGCTTTCCGCCCAAACGCGTCGCAATTCCGATGAAATGCGTGCGATCACCGACATCTTGATCAATGAGCTACGAGCAGTGCTATCACTTCTGGAACAAGTCAGCGTTACGTTGCTTGATCTTCTCGCACTCTCGAATCGAGAGGACGCGACTTTGTGCGAAGAAGCCGGGGAAATCCGTGATGAGCTGGTTCAAATGGCGGCAAGAATGTCCGCAAGTTTTTCCGTCACACACGGTGAGTTCATCGCGCTGCATCGCAAGATTAAGGACACAGTCTCCGGGGTCGAGTTCGACGAAGCGACCGCCAAAGCCTTGGAACAAGCTCAGCGTTTCTTCGAACTGTTGGGTAACAAGACGGCGGCACTGGCTACGCGTGTAGGGGTCAACCCTACTGTCACGGAGTGGCTCCAGGCGGTGCGCTTGGAGTACGTGATGCAAGATCAGCGAAATGTTCACGACGGTGCCACCTCCGCACAAGGGGAGACAATGCAAGCAAGCGTTGAGCCCGTCGCAATCGAGCAAGCGGAGCCAAGCATTCCTGACAACGGTGATTGGGGGGACAATGTCGAACTGTTCTGAAGGTGGGACAGTGCAGATGGTGCGGACGACTCTGCCCATTTGCTTTCGCTCTGATGTTATTCGTGCGCGACAGCTCGGCTGTGACACTGCCGAAACGATGGGATTCAGTCGGATTGATCGAAGGCGGATCGCAACGGCAATCTCCGAAGTGACGCGCAATATACTCCAACACTCCGGTGCGACTGGAACACTGAACCTCGAAGTCGTCGAGCGTGACTCCAAGTACGGATTGCTCATCACCGTCGAAGATAGCGGCTGTGGCATTCCCGATACGCCGAGCTTGCTGGGCGATAGTAACTCGTCCTCAGTGACTTGCCTAGGTGCTGGAATTCCGAGCTGCAAGCGTCTCATGGACGAATGCGAGATTGTAACTGCAATGGGTCAGGGAACTCTGATTCGCATGACTATTTGGCTGTCGAAAGAGGAACAGCGGGACCATCCGTAGGCGCGAGGTCTGAAGTTGAAAGATATTAATCATGGCGTATACCCCATCTTACATACTCGAACTCACTCGCGCGGCGTTTAGGCAAGAAGCTGATGAGCTACTGACTGAACTCGACAGCGCACTGCTTCAGCTTGAGGTGACCCCGACTGACGCTGAGTCAATCAACCGCGCGTTCCGAGCCATGCACACGCTCAAAGGTTCGGGCGC
>PMCK01000478.1 GCA_003154095.1 Myxococcales bacterium
AGAAGTCCAGGCCGCCATGGACGAGGGTGCTCTCAAAGAGATGCCCAAGATTAATCGGCGCACAGGCTATCTCGCACTTTACGCCAACTTGGCGATGCTTTCGGGCCTATTCGGCACGATCGTAGGCCTCATCAAGGCGTTCGGCGCGGTCGGTGGCGAATCGGTCGATCCGAGTCAGAAGGCAAGAATATTGGCGGAAGGTATCGCGGAAGCCATGAACTGTACGGCCTTCGGACTCCTTTCGGCAATCACCGCGCTAATGGGCTTTGCCGTTCTGAACGGCAAGACTCAGCAGCTCGAAGACGACATCAACGAAGCATCGGTGCAGGTCCTCAATCTGGTGGTGTCTAACCGTCAGAAGGTAAATCTACAAGGTATTGAGTAACGTCCAGGCTTAGGGAACTAAGCCTGGAAGTGGTTGTCTATTTTTGGATGTGGCGGCACGCGCCCAACCGTTTGGTGGCGCGTCCGCCGGCTCGGCATAAGCCGAACATGTAAGTAGAGGAGCAACAATGGCCGGTATCGATGTAGGCGGACACGGTGGTAAGCGCAATTTGAATCACGAGATCCCGCTGATCCCGTTCATCGACTTTCTGCTTTGCCTGGTGGCATTTCTGCTCGTAACGGCAGTCTGGTCGCAGATGGCTCGAATCAACGCAGACGCGAAGGTTCCCGGCCCGCCGAGACCTGACGAACCGGATGAGATCAAGCCAGAGAAGGAACTCCACGTAGAGATGCGTGGCGACAAGAAGTTCCAGCTTGTTTGGAAGGAAGGCGCCACGGTCGTCAACACGATTGACGTCGACCGAAAGGCCGTAAACATGGGCACGGAAGGCGATATTACGTTTCCGGCTTTGGCCGAGAAAGTCACCTCCGAGTGGAAGAACAACGGCAATCACAAGGCTCCCACCGACAAGAAGTTCGATCGCGCCGTTCTTCACACGGACAACAGCACGCCCTTTTCGGACGTGATCGCCGTGATCGACGCCGTCTACGCGCCGCAGCGTGATTTTACGCTGGGCGCAAAGGCTCAGAAATTGCCGGCCTTCAACCTAACATTTGCGGTCAACTGAATCATCCGAGAGTCTAAGTAGGGCACTATGTCTGGACAAAAGGCACTATCGCGTTTTCATCAGCCAATACAGGTCCCGGGGCGAAGGCTGATTCACCATATTCCGCTCCCCTTCGTCGTCAAGAAAGCGGTTGGAGGCGGGCAGCGATCGGTGAATCAAGAGATCCCGCTGATCCCGTTCATTGATTTCTTGCTCTGCATCGTGCTGTTCCTGCTGGCTAGCTTCTCGGCGACTGGCGAGCTTCCGATCGACAAGAACGTTCGCCTTCCAAAGGCGGAGAACGTCATCGACATGACGGAAGCTCCAATGGTGGCGATCACGGGAAACCAAATCATTGTTGACGGAACTGCCGCGGGAAGCACCCGAACGATTGAAGATGCCAACCGTATGCAACGCGTCGATGAACTCTTCGGAATTCTAAAAAATAAGCGGGAGCTGTGGAAACAGGTCAATCCCGGCAAGGAATTCCCGGGTGTAGCCGTACTGCAGGTCGATCGACGAGTCACCGCATTGGTGGTCAAGAGCGTGTTCCAGACCGCCGCCATGGCAGGGTACCCCAGTATCAGCTTCATGGTGGGTCGGTTGGGTAAAGGCAACTAGCCAATTGTGGCTGTTCCAGTAGGCAACGCCGGTGCCATCTTCGGGTGTGCGCCGGCGTCAGCGTTTGGGTAAGGAACTTTAGGTTTGGCTCGCCGAATTCGCCAGTATGAACGTGGGCTACCCTCGCTCAACGAGGCCCGAGCCGAGCGGCGACGTGCCTTCGCACTCGGAAAGGTTCGCCTGCGCGCGATGCCGCCCCATTTTTGGCTTTGGACCGCGCTCGGAATGGCGGTCTTTGGCGTAATTTATTGGCGTATCTCGGCGGGGCAGCTCGACAGCCAGAAGAGTGCCGTAATGGCCAAGCAGCGTGCCATCGCCAAAACACTCGGGCCGCGTATCGTTCCGTTCGTTGATCGCATCGAACAGTGGAGTTCTGAACTAGCCGGGCCTTGGCGCGGTGACGAAATAAGTAGGGAAATTTCCTGGGACTTGGTGGCACACAAGCCCGGGGTATACCTTCGGCTCAGATTGGATGACACGAGCAATAAGAAGAACATCCAGCGGGCAGCCGTTGAATCTCTGCACGACGGCTTTACCTCATGCTTCTTCGTTAGCGATGCCGACTCGGTGGCAACAGAAGGCCCAAAGTGCCAGCGCAACGCCGACTGCGCGCCGGGCCTCTTGTGCAATGATTGGGAGGTCTGCACCCGACCACCTCGGCCGTACAACATGAGATTGGCCTACCGCGCGCTACGAGTGCTGACCAATGACTGGACTCAGCATTTGTACAGCGCTTCCAATGACCTCGAAGTGCGTGCCGAGGAGCGAGATCTGGAACAAGTTACTCGGGTTGATGTGCCCGTCGCCATCGAGCTCTTGCAACAAGCGAAGTACGCAACCATCGTTTTGGATGAAACACCCACTCCGGCAGTGATGCAGGCCAACGGCTCTCTGGCCGGCGAGGGAGCTGAAGCCAGAATCCAAAGGCTCCCGCATATGGCTCGAGTGGGGATCTGGGATCTTACTTCGGGTCAAGCTCGAGTGCGTTGGCGAGGCTCCGCGGAAGGTCGTCTCGTGGCGGCTGGTAAGCCTGTTCAACTGGGTCCCGAGACGGCAGCTTCCGCTTCTCGGCAGGCCAACAGTTGCATGCTGGCTTGGGACTTGAAAGAGCGGTTGAATCAAGGAGAGCAGCGGCCACATGAGCCCACGGCCACCGGTACGGCGCCGTGAATGGCAAGGTTGGAGCTGTTTCCACGTGCCGCGGCGGCCAAGAAATTTTCCCCGGCGATGTTTCGAGCGTGCAGCTTCGTGGTTCGCCTTCGGTTATGTAAGTTCATCGATAAGCACTAAGGCGCTCCGGCCCGCGCCGCGGCAATTGGGCCACCAACCGGATGGGCGCCAACTTGACGTTTTGGGTTGCAAATCGCGGTTTAATGGGGGATAGAAGGCGCCCCTTGTCTAATCCTACCGAAACGGTGCTCTGTAAATCTCTCGAAGTCCAAGTCGGCGACAAGGGCATCGAGCGGGCAATCAAACATCTCAAGCGCAAGATGGCCGCTGAGGGCATTCTGCGTGAGCTCAAGCGCCGCCGGCACTACTTGAAGCCGAGCGTCAAGCGCCGCAAGAAGATGAGTGAAGCAGCGAGGCGGCGTCGCAAGCGCCTTCGTACCGGTCAAGAGTAGGTCTTTCTTGGCCCAGTTGTTCCACGTCGTCTAATCCAGAGACGTGGCTTGGGTCAATGTGCTGGAAAGGCCAAAGATAGAACGCCGAGTGCTGAGAGGTCGTCACCTCTTGGGGGCTTTGCTCTGCGTTCTGGCGGCTTTCTGGGGTTTGCCGAGGGCCAGGGCTGCGTGGCGCTTGCACGACACCGCCGTGCTCTTTGCGGATTACGGGCTGTGCATGGCGGGGCCAACGGGCGCTGTCGCACTGCGCGATCAACCGAGTGAGTTCTGGAGGCTCGTGCGTCGCCGCCTTGTCGCGTCAAACTCAGACGAGCGAGTTTTCGCCGGTTGTGCAGCCCTTGCTTTTCGCCTCACCGGGGCAAGCTCCGATGCCGACGCGCACCAAGCCCAAGCCGGTAAGTTTGCTGAGTGGGGAATGCCCGGTGCCACCGTGGACCTAAGTCAGCTCGGGCGAGCTTTGCCGGATTTGTCGGAGATGGGGCAGGCGGCCTGGCCGTTTTTGCGCTCTAGTGTGGCCGTACTCGTAAAACCGAGCCTCGGGGCAAAAGAGGCCATGCACCCCCTAGAAACGGCGAAACCAGGGGCGACAGTCGGCCTTCAATTGCATGGGCGGTTGCTTCGATCGAGGCGGATAACCGAGCGGGGCTTGTTTGTCGTGGCTTCCAATGGACACGATACCCGCGCCGTGCGTTCGCGTGACCGCGGTCGAAACTGGACCCCGACGTCGCCCTGGCAAGCGGCACTCGAAGGGACGAGTGATCGATGTTCGAGCGACGGCAGCGATCGAGCATTTGGATTGGACGGGCATCGATCGACCATGGGTCCCGCTATCGTTTACTACAACTCTGACGCAAAGACGGGACAATCGGTCTTAGGTGGGCCGAATCATCGCATTGTGAGCTTGGGGTGCGACGAAAGTACTGCGGTCGTAATTACCGACGCTGGCAATCGCGAATATGGAATTTGGCAATGTTCTTCGGACCTGCCTTGCCGAGCCCTCCCGCCGCCACCGATATTTCAGGGGCTTTCGGCGGATGGTATCGATATAGCCCGAATTCGTGGAGCCATTGTGATTGCAATAACCCAGGGACCAGTCGTTCGAGTTGTGTCTAGTCGGGATGAGGGGCGCTCCTACACGCCGTTTACGATTGCAATAGACCACGCGGACTGTGTGATTGCAGAAAAAGGCCGATATTTCCCGGCGCAGCTGCTCGCAATTGGAGGTAGCCTCGTGATGATCGAGGAAGCCGAGTCCATTTCGATGCCCGCGTTGGCGCTCATGTCGAATGATTTTGGGGCCAGTTGGCACGCTTGGAATTAATCAGATGCGGCAGGCTTCCGCGCGTTTAGCACGGACATCCCCAATGTAATCGGGGCAATCAGCCATCAGCTGTCAGCTATCAGCAAGCTATTGGATTTCGTTTGGAAACCTCGAGCTGAAGGCTGAAGGCTGAAGGCTGATAGCTAATTGGAGCGCGAGTTTGAT
>PMCK01000185.1 GCA_003154095.1 Myxococcales bacterium
TTCAAATCCTGCTGCGCCCACAAAAACTTCAAGACGCAACCTTCTTGTGCTCCCCGTTCGAGAGCGTCAGTTGGCGGCCTCGACGTCGAAATGATCGACTGCACCCTCGAGTTGCAGATTGCGGAGGAGAGAGGATTCGAACCTCTCTGAAAGCGCGAACCCAGCCGAAAATAAGCCAGTTGGTGAAACTAGCAACGCGCCCGAATCTGACCTAAGTGCTCGGAATCAGGTAGCGCCGAATTTAGGCACAACTGGCGTAGACGATTCGGACCGAGTCTTGATGGTCGCGCTCGATAGAGCCAGCGCCGCGGGCCAATGGGACATTGTAAGGCAGCTCGGGGAGGAATTACAAGCCCGCCGGTTGGCCCGCGCTGGGAACGTCGTCCAGCTCGATTCGAAGCGGTCCCGGTAGTGGCTCGCCTTACCGCCTCGGAGCTCATCCGGTGCGGCAGGCGGTCCAGAACCGCGGAAAGCAGAGCCCCATGGCGACCTTCGACCCATCTTCAAAAGAGCAACTTGAGCAAATCACAGCCTGGCGTCCGAGCTGGTACGAAAATCCCCAGCTGACTGCAGCAATGCTTGAACAGCTTTGCCAGCATCATTTTTTCAAAAACCTGCCGGCTGCCCGCGACATGATGATGGAGCAACACGGGCAGACGCTTGAAGAAGCCAACCGGATTTGCCTCTTGACGGGCCTAGCGACGTTCAAGGACGAGTTCGACCAGTTGCTCGATCTCCAGCACTCACTTGGCACAATGCTGTTCGGTGCGGAACCCGACGTGCATTGGCTGGAAGATGAATTTGTCGCCCTGCATGCCGCCCTGGAAGCGCGCAAAATACTCGACGCAACTGCCGAGGTGTTGTCATGACCGCGCGAAGCACTCCGCCGCCGGCGAACACGATCGTTGTATTGAGCGCCGATATTTTGGCGACTCGTGCCGGCGAACTATTGGACCAGCTGGCTTGCGCAAATTGGTCACCAGCTCAGAAATTACGCGAGGCCTTGCAGGTCTATTCCGAGGTTCGCATCGGAACCACGATGGCAGAAGGCGCCGAGCAGGTGCTTGCGGCTTGCCACGAAAAGGCGCCTGAGACGCTCAGAACTGGGGAGGCGCGGCCGTGAATGCCCTCGTGCTAGGATATAGAAGCGCCCCGGTAGGTGGCAACCTCCGAGGCGCGATTGAAGCGGGAAACTTCATGGCAAAGCGTAGCGAAAAGCAGGAAGAAAACAAGCCACTCCCACTCGAGTATGATGATCATTATTTCGAGGACGGCGCGGCGTTCCTTCTAGTTGCCCAACGTTATATCGGACGTGGACAACGCGAATTGAGTGAACTTCAGCGCCTGCAAATGAAGCTTGCCGAAATCATCGTCGAGTCCGGCCCTTCCAAAGACTGGGAAGTGTTGCTGCGCAAAATGATCGATCTCGCCGATAGGGACCTGCCGCAGTACGAGCGCCGATGGCAAGCGGTGCAGACAATTCACCAATATGGCGCCGAATGGAAGTTGCCGCAGTGGCGGGCATCAAACGAGACACGCAGAGTTTGCCTCACTAACATGGTGAATCTTCTGGAGGCATTCGACGAGGGGTTCGCGTTGTTACGAAATGATCTCGACGATGTGGCCTCAAAGTTGGATGCGTACAGCGAGGAACCCGGGCGAACGCCAGGGGCCAAGGGCGCAGAACGTATCATTGCGGAATTCATTGTTGAAGGTGTGGACGCCCTGGGATTCAAAGTCGATTCCCAGGCAGTACCCGAAGGCGAAGTCGAACGCATTCGCGACCAGCTCGGCAAGGACTGCGACAAGTTTTTGCGGCAATTGAACGCAGCCAAAAACAAGCCATAAGTCCACCCCTCCGCGGTTGGGGGGCGTGACTCAGCGCGGCGCAACTTGTAACACGTTGAGTCAGCCGAGCCCCGGTGGCTTCGGACTCCCAGTGAGAGACTGGAGGACCAGAGTGCATTTTCGATACAACAAGCCGCGGACATTCGAGCTCCCCGAAGCCGTGCCCCTCATAAAGCCAAGCCCAGCCGGGCCCCGCCTTGGTGCACTCGACTCACGCCAACTAGCTGACAGGTACGGAGATCGCTCGCATCTAGGCGGAGTCGACGACCAGAACTTAGCTCCGCCACTCGTCGGATTTCGGCCATTTTTGGAGGTCAAATGAACAAGCTCGATCGCCACCGAATCATTCATCTGGTCGCGGCCAAGGGATTCGACGCCCGCACGGTCGCCAAGGTCTTGGACGGCGTCGCGTACCGCAAGAACATTATCTCTGAAAGGATTCGTACGGCGCTAGTCGAACTCGGCGTCGAAATTCCTGCGGCCCATGTCCAAGACAAAGCCGCGTAGCCCCTTAGACTCGAGCTTACCTTAGTAACCACACCGCCAGGGGTTCATCCTCGAACGATCGCGACCCTTGGCAGAAAGTAGTTAGCCAACATGGCAACAAAGAAGGCACCAACCAAGAAGCCCGCGAAAGCGCGTAGGCTCGTCCGACAACCCGAATTTGTGTCCACACTGACGGGCACCGTTCATTGGAAAGACGTAATTTTCTTCGACCCGTACACGGGGTCGATGATCACTCACAATAACAAGCCGCTTGTCCACGCTCGGCTTTGCCAATGGAATCGCAAAAGCGTTGAGGAAAAAATGTGTTCCAGGGAGCCCAGGGACAATCATCGATACATTACAGTCCTGCACATGATCGGCGTCCGGACAATTGACTACATGTCCCTCGACAACGCCGAGAAGCGTTTACGTAAAGCGAACGCTAAGACGAAAGCTCGCTAAAACGTTCGTCCCCTAACGCACAAATGCCAATGGCCGCCCATCCTCGAAAATGGCGGCCAGCGGCAGAGCGAACCAACATGGAAAAGACTACTCCTCACACTCAAAAAATCAACCTAGTTGAGTTGGCAAAACGTGCCGCTAAACTAGCGGCGGATTCAGCGGCCCTCGTCGAGGATTTAGCCGTCGCGGCATCCAACGAACTCGCGCCAACTGGCCCGCGCTATGTGACCTCTGCCGAAGCGTTGGCTGAGTATGGCATGGGCCCCGGCGCTCTGACCCCTCGCGGTATTCGTCGCGTCAAGCGCGGCCGCTCCTGGGTTTGGTCGGTCGATGACATCGAACGCGTCCTTGCCGATGGTGCCAAGCCACCGAAGCCGAGACCACCGAAGAAAACGCAGGCACCCGAAGGCGACCAAGATGAATTGGACCAACTTTTGGCAAGCGGACAGGTACGGCGATGACCGGCTTTGAATTGAAGGTTCAGCAGGGTCGCGAGTTTCGCAAAGCTGTGCTCTATCTCGAACGGAACGCAGGCATCCCGGCGCATGACGCGGTTCGTGCGGTCGTCGGGATGTGTCCGAGCCTGAACTTCGAATACCTGCAAATCGTGTTCAGCGATTGGGCTTCATTTAGGCTGGAAACCCAGCCCGAGATCGACTCAATGCTGACGCTCGCTCTGAAGGGTCGCGGGGTAGCAGCATGAGAGTTCTGGACGCAGCCCTACGCTATGCCGAGGTGTTGGGCCCGGTGCTTCCCAAGCATGGCAAGCAGCCACTAAAGGGCAGTCGCGGTGTCTACGATGCAACGACCGACCCGGAGCAAATTCGACGTTGGTTTTTGGACCCGCACCTGAACGTTGCTATCCGGACGGACAACTTAGCCGTCGTTGATATT
The DNA here is from genome assembly GCA_003154095.1 of Myxococcales bacterium. Taxonomy (GTDB): domain Bacteria; phylum Myxococcota_A; class Polyangia; order Polyangiales; family Polyangiaceae; genus FEN-1139. The sequence continues at coordinate 3,691 of PMCK01000185.1, forward strand.
GATGCAAAACCGGAGGGCTTACAGTGGCTCGCCGATCATCGTCGCCAGCTTCACGACGTCACGCTGACCTGTCGCAGCGGCGGAGGTGGCTTCCACTTCTACTTTCAGTTGCCGCCTAATGTTGATCTTGTTGGGGTGGTGTCCAAGGGCGTCGACCTTTTGAGAGGGGCAGGCCAATCGGTGACCGCACCGCCTTCAATTCACCCTATAACTGGCTGCCAATACGCGTGGATTCGGTCGTTCCCCAAGTCGCCGCAACCAATGCCACCGTGGTTGTTGAGTCTATGCATTCGACCGGTGAGGATGGTTACCCCGCGCGGTGAACCTCGCGACATAGATCACGCAACGCAACTCGACCGTGCCCGCAAATACGCGCAGCGAGTAGAAGGCGCCATTGATGGCAGCGGCGGGCACCGACACACGTTTACATTCTTGCTGAAGCTCGTTGGCAACTTCCCGGCGCTCGACTTCGAAGACCTTTGGGAAATTCTCATTGAATGGAATGCGAGTTGTTCGCCTCCGTGGAATCAACGGGAGCTCACGCACAAATTGGCTGATGCAATACGCTCAGCCAGAGAAACAAGAACCCCGGGGCCAGTTAGGACTAAGGCAGCGTGAGAGCAGCAATTCCCCTTCGTAAAGCGGCCCCAAACTGGAAAAGCCAGCTTCTCTATGGTGGCAAGAAAGGCGAAACTCTACTTAGCAGCGTTTCGAATATCGCGCTGATTCTCGCACATGACGAGCCTTGGGTAGGTATCGTTGCCCGTAATGAATTCAGCGCAGCCGATGCAAGTTTTACAAGATCACCTCCGTGGGACTCGGCCTATGCACCACGGCGAATGCCCGCAGCCGGTGACCCGTGGACAGACGCGGACGATACACGCGCAGCGGCGTGGCTTGCCCATAATTGGGATCTAAAGGTTGCACCCGCAGGCGTCGCAGAGGCAATCAAAGTCGCGGCCCAACGCAACGCGTTTCACCCGGTCCGGGACTACTTCGAATCACTCGAGTGGGACGGCACTCCGAGATTGTCGAAATGGCTGACGTCCTACATGCGGGCCGGCGAATCCACGTACGCTGAAGCCGTGGGCCGCTGGTGGATGATCTCTGCCGTTGCCCGAATCTACCAACCCGGCGCCAAGTGCGACCACCTAGTTATCTTCGAATCGCCGCAGGGTTACGGGAAGTCGTCCGCGCTGCAAATTCTAGCGGGCAAAGATTGGTTTACTGATGAACTCGGCGACCTTGGCAGCAAAGACACCGCCATGCAGTTGCAGGGACGTCTGATTGTTGAGTTAGCTGAACTGGACGCCCTACGGAAGGCTGAGTGGAGCCGCGTCAAAGCTTTCTTGACCCGTCGTTCTGATAACTTCAGACCGCCATGGGGGCGCCGCGTAATCGACGTTCCGCGTCAATGTGTTTTTGGTGGCAGCACCAACCTGAGCCAGTACCACCAAGATGAAACGGGAGCGCGCCGACTTTGGGGCGTCCAGTGCGGGAGGGCTGACCTAGTTGCACTTGACCGCGATCGCGACCAATTGTGGGCCGAGGCGGTTGCAGAATATCGAGACGGCAAAGAGTGGTGGCCAACTACCGAGGATGAACACACCCAGCTTACGGAAGAGCAAGAGCAGCGGCGACAGGCTGACCCATGGGAACCACTAATCGACTCCTGGCTGGCGTTGCCACGTGGCGAAATTACGACTGCGAACATCCTAACCAGCTGTCTCGATAAGAAGGTCGGCGACTGGACTAGGGCCGACGAGAACCGAATCGGCGCGTGTATGCGGGCGCTGAAATGGGAGCCAACGAGAGGGTACGACGCAGCCGGAAAGCGGCTACGGCTTTGGCGGAAGAGCGAGGCCTCGGAATGACGCAGGCCATTGTGGACCATCCGGGACAACCCAAACCACAGGAGGATGTCCCACACGATTGGGCAGGAAAAACCCTTCGGACCATCCGGGACATCTAGGACATCATGTATACACATAACGTAGATAAAAGATGCGTAGCAACGATCAGCAGACCATCGTCCCAGATGGTCTGGATGGTCCAAGGCGCCCCCTGCCTTGTTGCCACTCAAATCAACCCGGAATATCTCAACCACCGGCCGCGCGGTTCCAGTCAGCCAAATTCTCACCCCACTGGCTTGCAAATCCCCCACTGCAACAGGTTGCGGACCCGTTGCGGTTTTACACGAACCAGCATGAAACAAGCCGTTTCATGTGTCGATTCGTCTATTCCGCGAATTGCCTACGCCTTCGCTGCCGATAAGTGCGCGAATTCACTAGCGAGGGGCTTCTAATGTCCGCCTTCGACGAGATGTCGCACGGGCGACGGAGACCTCGAGCTTCGATTCGTCGCGACCGGCCTCCTAAGAGTTTAGTGTCGGTTATTGCGGGTCGGTTGAATGACCCGAAGACTGGCCGCTTCGTTCCCGAAAACGACGGCGCGCGGTACCGTCAGGAGCGCGCACTAGCGAGGCATACCGCGGAGTCGATACTGCGGCTCCCTGTCTCCGAGGTTGCCGGCTGGCTCAAGCCGCACCTTTCAGCCGCACAGGCACATTGCCAGGCGCTCTGTGACCTCTTGCCGGTCTACTCGGAGGAATTACTCGGGCTATGCGGCGACCTCGCCAGGGCCCGCCTATTCGCAACTGCCTGTGCTTCTGAGGGAAGCCGGGAAGGAACCGATCCGAAGCTGTCACGCGAGTGGCTAACCGAAAGTCACCGGTGGGTCAAAGAAGCCCGGGCAATCTCGTTGACACTTCGTTCACTAAGTCGGGACACGCAACCCGAGGCTAACGACGAACAAGCAGACCTACGCCGTCGTCAGGCAGCGTTCCAAGCCGAACTGGCCAGACGCCAAGCCCTGCCCGCTGCGCCCGTCACTGCCGAGGGTTCAACCTCGCCAACGGATGAATCTACGTCCGAACCCTCGAACGCCACGCAGGCGGCAACGTCAGAGGAAACTAACTAATGCCCGCCCCTCGTAACCCAATCGAATACCGCAACGCCTTGGGGATCCGCCCCTTCTCACCGGCATTCACTATCGCAACGAAGGCAATCTACGGCATTCCCTTCGACCCAAGCGAGCGGCCGCTGTTCGCTAAACTATCCGGCGGACGCACCGAACGGCCCGGCGTTGGTTGGACTGAAGCCTTCATCAATGCCGGCCGTGGTTCGGGAAAGGACGACTGGCTCAAGAGCGTGGCTCCTTTCGAGTGTCGGTTTGGGGGTCATGAAGTAGCTGCAGCACCGGGTCAACGCCTACCTTTCCTGATTGTTTGTCCTCTGCGGTATCAGGCCCAGGGCACCCTTCGCTTCGTTGCCGGTGAGGCTGGGCTTCCGTTCAACAAGCGTTATGTCACCCGTGAGACCGCGGACGCTGTTGAGTTTTCTAACGGCACACTCGTGCAGGTTCAAACTTGCGACACTATTGCCGTCGTCGGCGACACGGTGTGCGGCATAGGATTCAACGAATGGGCCTTATTCGATGGTGATGCCGCGGCCCAGTCAGCCCGGGCAGTCGAAGGCAACATCCGTCCGGCATTGCGCCGAATGGAAGGGGCACCGCCGAAGCGCTTCATCAAAGTCTCAAGCTCTTACATCAAAGACGGACCACCTTGGGAGACCTTCCGCGACGACTTCGGCAACGATGATTCCGACGTCCTGGTGCTGCACGGCACGACGCTCGATTTCAATCCGAACATTGACCGCGCCTGGCTTGCCCACGAGCGCAAGAAACTGGGCCCGATTCTCGCGGCCATGCATTTCGACTCAGTCTGGCAGGACGCGCTGATAATTGGGTACTTCGGGGCCGATACGCTGGGCCCGAGTCTTCAAGTCGGTAAGCCTGAACTTCCGTACGCGAAGAATGTTCCTGTGAATATTGCCTTTGACGCAGCATTCTCGCAAACAGGCGATCGGTGTGGTTACGCCGTAGCGCAACCATTGCCCGAAAGCAGCCGTATGGGCATTATTGCCGCCGGAGCCTGGGTTGTTGACCGCAAGCCGTCCGAAATGGCGATTCGGCTTCGCGACGAGGTTTGCGACCGATTCGGAACCCGGCACATCACGATCGATCAGTATTGTGCGCCTGTATTTGCCGAAATCTGTGAGCAGGTTGGCCTGACCGTAACGATTCACAATTGGAGCGCCGGCGACGGTGATGAATCGAAGTCGTCCCTTTATCGCAACTTCAAACTTGCGATGGGTGACGGCCGTTTGCTGCTTTGCGACAACAGGGAATTGGTGCGCGACATTTGCGCCTGTCGTGCGACATTGCTCCCGGGTGGTGGTGAACGCATCGAAGTACCAAGAACGCGGCGCGGCCACGGCGACTGCCTAAGTGCGGCCGTATTGGCGGTTCACGGTGTCAACCAATCAATGGCCGGCGTGGCTGGCGCGTCACTTGTTGACGCATTCGATCGTCCGGTACCAGCGAACGACTTCACGCCCCGTCATAATTGGCAATTGTTGCTTGACGACACTCGCGGTGCCTTCTGTGTGGCGCGATGGTGCGACCGAAACTGGTGGCAAATCTGGCAAGTAGACATGAACGCCGAAGTGCAACAAAAGGGGATTATGCGCCCGAGACTTTCTCACATTTCGGGCGAACGATTCCCTCGAACCGATGCCCCTTCCGTTGAAGATCGGCTCCCCCGTTTGCGAATTGAAGGCCTAACACGTGTTGCGCGGTTTTGGGAGCAACCATCACTATGCGAACTTCAGAAAGTGGCACGCCAATTCGGTGCATCGAAAGTCCACATTGCCAGCGAAGTTGAGAACCAAGATCACTTCAAGGTCCTCAAGGGATTGGGCCTGCAGCTGGTGTGGCACGAAGTGAAAGCCGAACGCGACTCGGACGTCCAAGAAGTGGTGCGCCGCTGGTACACACTTCGGCAGGTCTCAATCGAACGGCCGCGCGACGTTGGCTATGACGTAGTTTTGCCGCTGATGTCAATTGTGGCGCGCTCCGAATTCACCGACGATCGCTATCAGAAATTCGGACACGAGGCGCGCCGCGGCATGCTCCGCGAATACGGACAGAAGCGATATTGACGACAGTTTTTCAACCCCACACGACAGGAAACCAAATGACAATTCTCGAAAGCGCCGCCGCATTCTTGGCGGTGAAACTCAGTTGCGACCCAAAGTTCACGACCAAATTGGCCGGCGAATTGCTACAAAATGGCATCTTGGCGTGGAACGGCGCGTCATTCACGCTCGACGACACATCGCCCTATTTGCTCCGCGTCGCCCCTGGCCTGATAGCAGCGCGAGTACTCCCAACGCTCGTTAGCACGGACCCCGCGGCACGTCTCGAGATTCAGCGAAGGCTCGAAGCGGACCCAAGCCTGGCCGAGCTGAAGAATCACATGTGCTGGTCCGAATCCAGTGTCGCCGGTGGCTCGGGACTTTCAGAAAGCGACGTCGCCTCACTGGAGGATTTCGTAACCCGCGAGACGGCCCGCCGTGAAGCGCAAGGAGCCGCGCAAATCCCCGGCGTCCGCGATGCAGAGGTCCGCGCCAACATCGCCGCCTCCCGCACCCCAACACCGTCGGCAGCTGCTGCGAAAGACGAAGTCTCGTCCAATATCCGGGACTTATTCGCCGGAATTCAAACGGACCTACAGCGCAACGGATTTCCCCCGTCGGCCGCCTAACCCCCAGACTTGAAAGGCACCCATGAACAACGCAGCCGCTATCCAAGCTATCATCGACACCGACCCCGACGCGAAACCCGCAGTGGTCGAGGCACCGCGCCCCAAGACACTCAGCATCGAAACCGCCCGCGCGAAAGGCGCCGAAGCACTCGCGGAACTGACCAAGATATCGAACGCGATTGCGCGCACGAGCACGATCGAAGGCGCCGCAACCAAGGCCGCGGCCGAGTGCCAAAAGCGCATCGATGATCTATCGACCGCCATTGCGCTGGGTGAGGCCGAAGAACAGGAACGCGACGCAATCTTGCTTGAGCTCCAAGGCCACCAAGACAAGCTACGCGCTGCTCAATCTGGCTTGTCGGGCTTGCGATCACGCCAGGCAACCGCCGAGCAAGCGGTAGCTAGCGCCAAGCGTGTATATGCCCAGTCGATTGTCGTCGCCGCCCGCCCGCGTGTTGAAACAATGCAGGCCGACGTCAAGGAGCAATTCGCCAAGGCCTTCGTGGCTCAAGCGGCACTCTTGAATCTCGGCGCGTCGCTCGCATCGCTTGACGAGAACGTGTCCAGCCCGCTCGACGCGAATTCTTTTTCCACGACGGACCTCTCGAATTTGATCACGCAATCCGCCACCGCCGCCGGCCTTCGTCGAGAGGCTGAGCACCTGTCGGCGCGCGAGAGCTTCGTTCGAATCGGGTACGGCGCCACTTTCAACGCCTCCGAAATCGTCGCGATGCTGGAACAAAAGTAAGACTTGTAGGGCGTGGAAGCCATGGTCTTCCATTCGTTCGAAGTCGTGAACGACGCGATCCAGAAGTCGCGGCTCGACGCAATTCTCAACAGTGATCGGACCTAAAACAACCCGTTGCCGCGAAGTCGTGCGGCAGGCTCGCTCCCGTCTTACTCCTTTCAGCGGGGGCTGAGCCCACGAAGCGCAAATCTCTCCGTATCGCAGAAAGCAAGAAAGATAGGCAGCAATGCAAATCACATTCACGAACAACTACTTCGCCGGCTCCACGATTGCAATCCAACCGACGTTGTCACCAGACAAGCGCACTTACACGACCGAGCTGCAAAACGGGACCACGCTCACATTCGCGGTCGCCAATCTCGGCAGCAACACGCTCAAAGTCGATTGTATCGATGCACCCGTAAGTCTGCCGCAAGTCAATCCGCCCGGTATTCCCGACGCAAACGGTGACCTGCACGTGGTTCCGACTATCGTCGTCAATGGCGCGTCTTGCACGATCACATTTCCCCAACGTTGCCCCATTGATGCAAGGCAGAACAGTGCTGGCTACACCTTCAAGGTGCAGGTCGCAACCGAGTGGGCATTCATCAAAGTTAGTGTGACGTCGAGCGCAATCGCTCGCTGAGGTCATCATGAATCAATTCGACTTACCCGTTGACTGCGACGGCAACGGCACGCAATGGCGCGTTGGCTGGCTTGTTGCTGGCGCCTCGCTCTATATCAACGGCTTCACACCTGCCCAAATCAAGACAGTTGCGACTGCGTCGCCGTTGACGTTCACGTACGATGGCTGCAACACAGTCATCACCGGATTCGTCGCGGCCCCTACCTCACCGCGCGCGGGATTCCAACCGTATAGGTTCCACTGTCGCAAGCAGCCGCCGGGCGTGGTCGACAACGAACAATTGTCCATCGCGCTGAACGTTGTCGCGACGCAAGCGGAAGTGCCGGTCGCAATTGTTGGACCAACCGATACCGCTGCAACGGTCGCCGCGAAGTCCGCGCCTGATTTGGTACACGCCCTTTCTGACGGTGTCCAAGTCGGAATTTGGCTCGCCAACGGCCTTGTTTCCACGACATCGCCGCCCGTAATCCTTCTGCCAGCTCAAGCGGCCTCACAGATACAACGTGCCGCCCGTGACCCAAGCTTCGTGGCGGCAGTTGCTTCACTTACCGGCAAAGATGCGGACGCTGTCATCGCCGCAATGGACGGAACGATCATTCCGGCTTGGACCGCCGCAATGTACGCGAATAGGCTAAATCCTTTTGATCCACTTTCCGAATACGAAGTCGATGGCAAATGGACGACGCCATGACTTGCACAACCATCACGCCCGTCTTGCGCCTCGACGACATCGGACGGCGCGTTGCCGCTTACCGGCAAAGCCGCGACCTTCGCTCAGAACAAGAGGCCCGCAACCCGTGGGTCGTCGCAATGTATGAGGCGATGGAAACCGGCGGAATTCGCGTCAAACAGGTACTTATCGACAGGACCCGGGTGCCATGACTTTCGACGACCAATACCGCGCCCAGCTCGGCCCACGTCCGCCACTCACACGGGGCATTCCGAGTGCTGCCAATCGCGAATGGGACTTACGCTACCAGGCGTTGTTCCCTTCTGCCGCGCTGCCCGTGTATCACCCCAAGAGGCGGAAACCCGAGCTATCGGACGCTGAGAAACTCGAGAAGCGCGCCGACAAGTTACTCAAGAACGAGGTGGACAATGCCGCCTGATAGACACCCGATGCCCGACCGCACGGTGGCCTACATGCGTAAGTATCCTGGCATGCGCCTTGATGCGATTGTTACGCTGGTTGCCTCTGAATTGGCCGAAGAGCAGCGGCAACGCCTCGACACGGACGAACACCCAAGCCCACCGGGGCGAATGGTTGGAGCAGAGCGCCATGGCTAAGCCTGCACCTGAACCGCTCGTAATTCTGCAGGACCATCGGGAGGGTCTTCCATGGAAATGGTCGGATGCCTGCCGGGTTGAAATAGTCCACTTGCCGACCGCCGATTACTCGATGGGCAATGGCTGGTCTGGACGCGTTGCATGTGAAAGGAAGAGCCTCCCAGACCTCATAAATTCTCTGACAACAGCAAGAAGGGATGTTTTTCTCGACGTCTGTCGCCGCATGCAAGCCTATGAGCACCGTTTGCTCGTGGTTGAGGCAGATATCGCGGACGTTTTGGCGCACCGCTACGATAGCCGTGCGAACGCTTCCAGCATCGTCGGTTCGACCGTTGCTCTCTTTCATGATTACGGGCTTGCAACTGCCTGGTGGCACGACGCCAGGACGGCGGCGGACCTGGTCGAACGATGGTTCCGGCGTATTGTGGTCAAGGCTGCTGTGCATGCGGCATAATACTCAATAATTTCAATATGATGTGTTATGCAGAGGCTTTTGCCCCCTAGTTCGTGTCAGTCAGGTTATTCTCAGTGATTAAATGGCGGACGACGACCCCCCGGCTGCGCACGACGAAATCGCCGACACCATTGCCCCAGCGCGTGTATTGAAGCGCTGCGCGCTTTGCGAAGAATGCGACGATCGTCGCGGCGACGCCAGCGCTGGCGCTATTTCCTGGGATCACATACCGGTACTTGGGTCACCAGCTGAGCTCATTAGTTTCCCGAACCTTCAGGACACACAGGAAAGTCACATTGCAGAAGGGGATGGCATTGTTGCGACATATGCATTTGATGAGGAAGTTCAATGCAGTCTGAAGGGCAATCACAAACACCAAAAGGGAGTCGTAGTCCGAACTCTCTGCGACATGATCCTTTGCATGGGTTACGATTGCGGGAAGCGTTCAATCATGGGCTGGGAAGAAATAGTCCGGACAAATGAACGCCGCCGTCGCTTTCATGCTGATCGAAAAATTATCGACAATTTTCCTTCTCAAGCCAAAATTCGACTTGATGACATAAGTCGCAAGGTAAGAGCACGGATAGACGTTGTCGACACGCTACGCTCGGACCTGCCATCCTTGTATCAAGAACTAGTGACGCGTCGACGCAAGCCGCACGGCGATGAAGTCCATCCGTCGAAACAACAGCTCAAGCTTCTGCCGAAAGATTTTGGCGATGGTTCAACTCCCTTGCTGGTCGGCTTGAATATTCTCGATTCCAAGCAGACAGCCCTTCAAAACTTGGCGGCCACGTTGGCCAACTACGTACAGCTCGAGCGCGAACGTCCTGCCAACGATGGCCCTTCGGCAGAAGCTTTGCGCAAGCTGGCGTCGCTTTTCAATGATAGAGCTCATCGCCTAGAAGAATGGCACCAAGAGACAGCTCAATTCCTTACAGAGAATAACCTGAACCTGGCCCTCTTGGCGCTCGGTCGAGAAAACTCCCGGGTAGACAGAGAGGGAAACGGCTGGCGTATGAGCTACATGTGGGGTGAATCGAGGCGCCTACCAATCGGTGAGTAAGCAAGACCGACTCTGATTGAATTTGATTCAACTCGCCCGCCGGCACGCCCCAAGCCACATCCACCCAAACTCAAGGAACCGGCGGGGAGTTTACGGGGTAGAACAGAATCTGCCCACCTTCTTGGCTTCGAACCACAACCTCTACCTGCTGAACTTTATTGAGTGCCACTGCAATAGCATCCAATCTGGTGATGATATCATTGACCCGCCAATACCAAAGAACGAGGGATCGACCGATGAGGAATACAACCAAAAGAACTAAAAGGCCTACTAGTGTTGGTTCCATGGTTGCGCAGCATACACCATTCGGTCGACCGGCTTAACTACATTAACCTACTTAATTTATACACTGTAGAGTTTTCTAGTTGCATGCCTCGTGCACAAAATCCATTGTCCATTTGTCAGCTGCAAGACGGTAACAGGGCAGAGCACTCCGACGCTAACCAGGATACGGAAAACGAAGGACCTCGGAAAACGGTCCGCTGACAACGGGAAAGACCGTCAAGCCAAGGTAGCGGCAACCCGCCCGAACACAGGTAACGCTGTGGCGGGCTTAGGGCGTTGAGGCTCCCCGATGAATCCTGGACAACCGAACGTCAATCTAAGGCTTGACGCAAAAGACCTTGAATTGCTGAAGAAACTGGCCGAACGCGAGGACCTGTCACGGTCGGACGTTATCCGCAGAGCGATCCGCAAGGTTGCCCGCGAAGCTGGCTTGCTCGAGCCAAAAGAGGCGAGCGTCCTATAAACTAATCGGGCCGCCACTGGTTCTAAGCAGTGCGGCCCTGGCAACGTGAAGGAACCACGTCACATGTCAGAATCTAGCAACGACTCAAAGCAGAACAAGGGCGGACGCAAGTCCACCGGCACAATTCAACGCACGAAGGATGGCAGGTGGCGCGCCCGTATCACGTTGATTGACGGCACCCGCAAGTGGCTGGTCCCATATCCCGTGGGCACCTCCGTGCAGATGGCCAAGGAAAAGTGCGCGGCTCAGAATGAGAAGGCCCGCCAAATGGGAATCAAGAGCACCGCGGAGCCGAAGCCAAGCCGTGCCCAGCTAGTGAAGCAAGCCAAGGAGTCGTGCGAAGCATGGGTCAAGCTCTGGAGCTCCGAACGGGAAGACCGCGGCCTCACCTCCTACTTGGGCAGCAAAGGGCATTGGACCAACTACCTGTCCGTTATCCTCGGCACCAAACACCCCAAAGCCTGGACGCCGGATCTATTCCGCAAGCTATCCGCGGAACTCGATCGCAAGGTTCAAGCGGGTTCGATTCGGTGGAAGACCGCGACGAACATTTGGACGACTGCCACCAAGATGGCCGGCGATGCCGCAAGGTCCAAAATTGAGGTCATTCGATGCCGCGACGACAACCCGGCGGAAGGCGTGCTTGGGCCATATACGGGCGATAAAACGGCGCGCCAGTACCTCTATCCCTCGGAGCTAAGCAAGGTACTCGAGTGCTCATTGGTTCCGCTCCGTTGGCGCCGGATGCTCGCGATTTCGGTCTACACCTTCTGCCGTTCGTCGGAGCTCCGCGCCCTGACCTGGGACGACATCGAGCTCGACCGCGGCCTGATACACGTCACCAAGTCGATCGACTCAATCACGGGCGAACTGAAGACCACCAAGAGCAAGTGCCCCCGCATTGTTCCAATCGAGCCGGCTCTATTCCCTTTGCTATTTGCCCTGCACAAGGAATCCGGCGGCAAAGGCCCGGTGCTTGAAATGCCGGCGTACTGCCAGATCTCAACGTCGTTCAAGCGCTGGCTGAATGTGGCCGGCGTGCACCGGGCGTCATTGACTGCCAAGGGCCCCAGCGTTCGCCCGATCCGATTCCACGACCTGCGAGCCACCGGCATTACCTGGTCCGCTGTACGAGGCGACGAGCCACTACGAATCCAGCAACGGGCCGGGCACACCGACTTTTCCACGACTCAGGAGTACATCCGAGAAGCCGAGATTTTGAGGGACGGATTCGGTCAACCCTTCCCTACTCTGCCCACCCAGCTTTGCGAGATTCGTCTACAGGTTTTGCCTACCGAAACGCGAATCAGCCAAAAAAGGCTCGAATCGTTGCGGAGGAGAGAGGATTCGAACCTCTGGTAGCCTTACGACTACGGCGGTTTTCAAAACCGCTGCCTTCGACCACTCGGCCACTCCTCCAAGTATTGGATTGCTCTAGCCTTTCACCATCTTTAGGGGAAGGCAAGCCGCCGGTTCGCAACAGATTTTGCAACAGTTAGTCATGGGTTAGCCGGCTTTCAGAGCGCCGAGGCTGATAACATTGTCCCGGTTCTCAAGCAATTCCGGAATTGCGGCCGAGATATCGGGGAACGGCTGGTAGTTGAGATCTTGCAGGGTTCTGGCTGCCCGCGCGTACCTGGCCCGCATTTCGGGCGTTAGGTGCCCAGTGCGATCGGATATCCAACCGTCGCCCCTGCCCTCGCGCATTGCCCATGTGACGAACGTCGCTCGAAGGTCGTGGAAGCGCAACGGGGAGGCGTTGGGCTTACGGTCGTGGAGTGCTTCGCGTGTTACCCCAGCCGCCGTCAAGTCGTCGCGCAGTGTCTCGCCTTCCCGCTCGCCACGTTTCTCGATGTCCGTTGCAACCACGATCGGCATGTTGCTTTTGGGGCGCCCCTGGTGTTCGAACCAATGCGCTAGTAGCTTCGCGAGGCTCGATTGCACTTCGAACATTTGGGGCAACCCAGTTTTGCTTTTGAGACTGGTCAAGGTGCCGTGCTCGAAGTCCACGCCACCCCAGGTCAACGCGTAAAGCGAACCCTTGCGTAAGCCAGTGTAGACCGCCAGCGCGTACAGAACCCGGCGAGCCACCGGCACCTTATCGCAACGAAGCAACGTCAAAAGCTCCGACGGGTAAAGATAGCCGAAAAGCATCGGCTTCGTTCTACCTGGCCGAAGGTAGCGTGAAACGGGGTTGTCCTTGCGGATACGCCCCGGCATGACTGCCAAGTCAAACAAGCGACGCATTGCCTGATAGACGTGGACTTTTGCGCGCCACTTGGGGCCCTGCTTTCGACTCGCCTCGTTCAATACGTGTTCAATGTCCTGCTCGGTTATGTCCGCCACTGGGCGGGGGCCGATCATGGGGTAAACGTATTTCTTCAATCGGTATTCGTCGTCCTTGGCCGTTGCCTTCGGGCCAAGCTTGTTCACTTCGCCGTGTTTCGTGAACAGCTCGCCCGACGTCCACTGCTCGCCGAATTCCTTCACCGTCAACCGCTGGCCAGCCTCGCGGCGTGACTGTATGGCCATTTCTTGGGCAACGCGGGCGCGTTCACGTTCGGCAATATGCGCGACCGTAGCCTGTGCGCGCGCTTCGGTCATTTCGTTGCAGTGGCAGACGTCCTTGCAAAGGCGGTAATCTGGCCGCGTGCCGTCGGGCAACGAGACACGGGCATACAGGTGTTTGCCACGGCGAACGACGGTTCCGGCGCCGTGTGGTGCTTGTTTCGGGGCCTGTGGTCTTGCTTTAGTGGTCATAGCGTCACCTGCCCTTGCAATCGCAGACGATGTGCCCCGGATGATTGCGCCCGTCGCATAGGCTCTTGGCGCAAGCCTCGAAGATTCGGTCCGCCTTATCGAAATACTTCACGCTGTTTCGGGCCTGACAATATTGGGGACAGCAGATCGACTTCAAATCGGCAATGAAGCAAGCTAGCTCGGGCGGTGGGGGCGGACCGTACTCGCTGGGCACGGGCGCCAGTTGCGCGGTCTTATGCTCGATTGCTTGCTCGAGTGTTCCGGCATCCTGCACCGTGGCAGACGACGGCGGCGCCACAATTGCCGCGCAGGTGGCCGGCGCAATCCAAATGAGTACGCCGAACACCAGCAGAATTGAACCGGCAACGTGAAGTGCACGGGGAAGCAAAGCGAGTCCAACTATCCAACGCACCGGGTTCATCGGTAGTTGTTCCTTCGGGTTGCTGACTGCAGTTCGGAGCGCAAATCAGTGAAGGTTGGCGACTGCTTCGCACGAATCGGCGCGATTGCTTCAGGTGGCATCGAGGGCACGCGCGACCGCCTCAAAACAATAACCTCGACACCAGCGGCAGCAGGCGGCAAGGGCTCGGGTTTCAGCGGGTTGGTTTTTGGTACCGGCGGGTTAGCCTTGTTCTCTGCACGAATAGCAGCCAACCGTTCGGCAATTGACTGAAGCTCCGCGGCGTGTTGCTTGCGTTCAGGCTTGGGCATGCTTTCGATTTCGCGTTGCCGTTCAACGCACTGCAGGCGCGTGAATGTTTCAATCATGGCTGCACCCCGTACCTGTAATAACGCCAATCAGCGCAACACCAGTGGTCGTGATAGTAGCCGCAACGCTCGAACGCCCTGCATGGTTCGACATAGGTGGCCGGCGCGTAGTAGCGCGGGCCCATGTAGTATCCGCCGCCGTACGAGTAGCCGCCGGATGCGTAACACCCGCTAGCCAGCGGAAGCAGGGCAAGAGTTGCAACCTTTCGATACAGCTTCATGATGCAACATCTCCTTTCAAAATATCGGTTTCGGTAACTTCGCGCCAATCGTGGTCGCGCTCGATTTGCCGCAGTAATTCGGCGCAACCACGAAGCATCAATTTGAGGCCGTGCACCTGCGGATCTGAGCGCCAAAAGGGATCGCTAGGATTGGCCCATTTGTTGCCAAGGCCGCCGATTGTCTTGATGTAATCAACCAGGGCGTACACGCGAAACTGCTCAAGCAGTGCACAGCATTCCTGGTAGCCTGATGGCACTTCAGGTTCTAGCGGCACCGACTGTCGAATGGCCTGGTGAACCATGGAGCAAATGTGCGACTGGTCGTAACGCCGGAATCTTCGAAGCTTGCGGCGGGTGCGCCACGAATAGAGCAACGCGCAACCAGCAAGCAGTGCGGCGAATAATGACAATAGGTATCCCGTCACGACTTGCGGCCCTTTCGCTTCGGTTCCGCTGGCAGCCGTTCAAGAAACCCGTCCAGCGTGTCGCGTGCCAGTTGGCATGCCTTACGGCACGTCACCAGCCGGGCGGAATCGTCCGGCGCTTCGCCAAGTCGTCGAATTTGCGTCGCGGCATTTTCGACCAGCATTGCGACGGCGGCACACTGATCGACAAGGTCGAAAGCTCCCAGGTTAGCCATGGTGCGCGCTCCGTTGCGTTATGGGAGCAGGTCCCGGGTCGTTTAGTGTTTGCGGGTCGTCGCTCGCATCCTTGACGGCGGAACCAAGTCGCACCTCGGAATAACATTGCAACGCCTCGCGTAGCTTCTGAGCAGGCGCCCAGCTTCCGCAAGCCAGTTGGTCGAGCAATTCTCCGGCACGGGTTGCCAAGATATCTGAGCTGAGCACCAAAATTGTGCTCGCGGCTGGTGGTGTGCTCGGGCGGGTCATGACTCGACCTCCAGCGCCGCAAGCTCCCGGCGAATGCTCGCCATTTCGTGCGCGTAATATTTGATCATTGCCGTTCGTGCTTCGTAGCTGTCGAGACTTTTCCAGTGAGGGCGGGCCCCTGGTGTCATCAATTGCCAGAATCCCAATCGATGCGACATTTCGACAAGCGTTGCTCGTAGTCGCTCTATTCTGTTTTCGTCGCGAGCATCGACGAGTGGTCGAGCCGCGCTCATGGCTGCACCGCTTTCGCGTCGTGATAGCGGGTCAAGGTGACAAGCGCGCGGCCAATGTCGCGCAATTCCGGTTCGGTTGTGAGTGCGGCAACGCTGATTTCTACGAGCGTTGTGCCGCTATCAAATAAGGGTAGTTGCTGCCCCGGTGGGGCGTTGGTATTGTGTTCCATTGTGACCTCCAAGTAATGATTGGTGGTTGCCATGGCTCGGGCCGTTAGCGCGGTGCCGAGCCAATTGTGTTTTTGAGATTAGGCGGCGGTTGCCTTGGGTTTCGCTGGCTTGGTTGCCTTCGCAATGCCGACTTCGATCTCCATTGCGTCAAGGCCTCGCTCAATAATCAAATGAAGTGCCGCGCTGAGTGTTACGGGCACACCGCGTGCTTGTTTGGACAGCTCTGCGGCAACACGTTGTGCGCGTTGCTCGAGCTCGACAGGTAGGCGCGTGCCCACTGGCTTCGTTTCGGCTTTGGTCTCACCAATTCTGTTACGTGACATTGGAACCCTTTCGTTGTGAGGGTGGTTCTGACCCGGAAGCCCCCAGGGCTGTTACGTCCACGGGGGCTTGCAATGGGGTACCGTTATTCAGCCCGAAGGCTCCGTGACGGTGGACGTGCGGTCTTTCCCAGCTGCCTTGCTCGTCGTTCGAGTGCCGAGCCACTTGGATTTGTGCGGGCTCTCGTAACCCGTTTGGTCGTTGCCAACCTCTGACCAATGTATAACACGGTTACTCGTGTTTTCCGGAGCAATCGACATTACCCTGTGATTTAGGTGGTTACGTGTAATTAAACTTGTCGACCGATTAATCCATTCGGTCGACCAAACAGTGTTGAACAGTGTAAGCGGTCGACCGGATGGATAGTTACGCTGTAATAAATGCAGCATGAGCGAATGACACCAGGATGCCGCTAGGCGCCCGTTGTCGTCGGACGCCCTGTTATGCGTTGCGAGGTCTGAAACGAAGTCAGGCGAAGGATAGAGCGGTAGCGTTGACGCAAATCAGGCCGAATCGCGACGGCCCCGATCGAAACCAACGAGCCGCCCCGCGGGTGGTTGGCTCGGGTGTTCTGCTCGAGCAGACTCCGCAGTGCCGGGTGATGCCTGGCGATACTCCGACTCGGCTATCGCACGACAGTCATCGGTGCTCAAGTATCGGTTGCCGACGAACAGCTCGAGGGCCTTTGGGTACCACGGCTCAGCCATTTATCCCCCGCCGAGCGCGCACCCACAGCCAGTGCGGCGAACAGTCCAGCCAAAATGCATCACGCGTTTTGTACGAGGCCAGCTCAAGGCCAACCGTTGCGAGCAGCACGTCGAAGTGCTCGCGGTCGGCAAACGGCAGTCCGGCGAAGCTTTCCGTGTAAACGTCGAAGGTTTCGATCGGCTCGAGCTCGACCTTGGCAGCGGTGGCGCGCCGGGACATTACGCCCCAACCACCGAATGACAAATCGCGGTAATGTCCAGCGACACATTCGAATCGCGCATCGCGACCCAATACGCGAAGGCCGTCCCGGTTGCCGCCTGTGTGCTGCCCCAACCAGGCGGATAATCCGAGCAACCCTCCAGAAGTATCACGGCGGCAAGCGTTGCCATTTCAGCCGCATGTGCCCGAAGCGCATCCGTCCTAACCGCCGCAACATCCGACGGCTCGGGAGCATCGGCGGCCACGCTCGCGGCACTGACCTTAGTTTGCAGCACCGCTTCCAAATGTTCCTTCTGCATTCGCACATTCACAAGCGCAGTCACCGCATGGTCAAGGTCATTGTCGCTACCAGTAAGCCAAGCCGTCGCCCATGGTGCCCATGAGTTTGGAGGCACATCGAGCCGACTAAGCGCGCTTGCCAGTGCGCACGTGATACCAATCTTGGCGGCCTGCAAATTGGTCAACGTTGAGGAAGTGCCCTCGGGCGTCGTGCGCAGGTGATTCGTCAACGCAAGGACCAAAGGGTCGCTGAATAACGAAGTGTCGCAAATCGGGTCCGTGGAATGGGGTGGGTGTAACAATCATTGGGTTCTCACTATCCGCCGCCCGTGACTGCTAAAGTGTCGGGGAGTAACAATCACGGACGGCGTTTCTGGTGTGCTCATGAGCGCACTACTAAGAATATTCATTGCGAATCGGAATCGACTCATATTTTGGCCCGGGCTCGATCAGTGTCTGGGAGCGCCGTTGAATTGCCCCAGCGACGGCTGCACGGCGAGTAGCCGATGCGTCGTGCTCCGTCGCCTGCAGCGGTCGCAATTCACCCAACGCGGCCGCGTCACCTAGCCGCGCAAGTTGTTCTAGCCGTGCACGTGGATTCGCCGCCGGCTGAAGCTCCAACAACACGCGCAAATTGCACTTGGCAAGCCCAAGCTTTTCGGCGCGGTTGGCCTCGGTGCCGTCGAAACCACCTACTTGGGTAACAACAGCAGCAACGAAGCCATCGTTATGCCGAACGCGTGCGCAGAGTAATTCAGACACGGTGCTGATTTCTGCTTCGCGTTGATCAAGTTTGGACAATTCGTGAACGAGACGCTTCGAGTTACTTTGCTCCGCGTCCAACGCGATTAGCGCGCGTTCGAGTTCCGCGTAAAGGGTGGCGGCGCGCGTAGCCAGGTCGTGAACATGGGTTTGAACGTCTGTATGCTGGCCGCGCAACGTTGTGATTTGCGTCTCTCGCTGGGCATTGCTCAACGCAGTTTCAGCGCACTGGACGTTTTGCTGGCATTGCTCTCGCGCCTGGCGAGCGCGGTCAAGTTGCCTCTCGGCAAACTGCATTGCGTCGCGACACTGCTGCCAGGTTCCGAAATCTCCGTTGCTCTTTTCGTAAGCCTCGCGAGCCTCTGTCAATTGCAGCTCNNGCTGCACGCGCTTGCGTAGGAGTCATCGGGCCAGCCCCAAGACGGCCATCACCGAGCGGTTGCAGCGGGCTAGGTGCCGGCAGCAATCCAGCACGTTGCAGTGCATCCTCGCCAAGACTCGCGAGGCATTCGAGATCCAAGTTGCGATTGGACGACTGGGCATGCGCCCCGAACGAACGCGCCGGGTCGCGGCCAAGATTTTGTAGCATTGCGGCGATCGATCCGGAGCGGTGTGATTGCGACTGCGCCACCTGTTTCTTGAGCGCGGACAATGACCTAGTATTTGCTTCGCTGATTGCCTTCTGGCGTTTTTGCATCTGCCGCGCCTCTTCGTCGTTTTCG
>PMCK01000240.1 GCA_003154095.1 Myxococcales bacterium
CTGGATTCCGCACGGACCCATGCAATAGGGCGCTTCCCGATGTGATTTCAAGTGGCCTCGATGCTGACAAAATCGACTACCTATGGCGAGACGCAGAGGCATGCAAAATCTCGCTAGGGGTCGACGTTGCTCGAGTATTTCTGCGGTCGATGTTCATTAAAGTTCCTTACGATAAGATCCCCCAAGGACTTCGCAAGGATGACGATCCCACTGGTGAACCGCAGACNNTTACCAGCACCAAGTCACACGAAGTGCCGAGCGTCTTTTGGGTCGTGCCTTGTTGGCCGTCGACACGAACTCGGGAGCTACAGACGGCACACTTCTGCACGACGCAATATATCTATGGAGTCTCAACGACGCCCTACTATTGAATCAATTGGTCACTAGGGTTAATAATCCAGCAGCGAAAGCAATTGCGCGTCGCCTATCCAACAGGCAGTTACCAAAACGAGCCGGTGTATTTGGTCAGAGACTCGTGGAACCTGTTGTAGATCCTGCAGCGATACTCTCTGGCGTAGAACCTGACCATATTGAGTCGTACTTCAAGCAAATTCAGGGCGCAATTGTTGACGAATTGAAGGAAGACAAGCTGATCGGTGACGAACTCACCAATTTCGAAGATGCTATTTGCCGAGAGGCAAGTGGGATTGCCGAAATGGCAGGGGTCCAACTCAAAGGCGTGCCGACCGGTAGCCCCGATCTCGTTACCGTCTTGCCAATACCGAATTTGGGCCGCGCTGGAGTCAACGCGTGTTTTGTTCTGGAGCGTGATGGACACTTAACAAGCTCACACGAGTATTCCACATCTAAGGAGCTGACCGATGCTGCCGAACTAAATAAGGTATTTGGGTATGTATTCACAGACGAGCCCTGGCGCCAATATGCCTTTATTGCGATGCGCACGGTCTTATACAATTATGCGCATTCAGAGGACTCAAGTATCCTGCCAATGGATCTCATCGTCGGTGGCAAAGAAGGTACAGCAAAAGCCTTGCAAATTGGCTGTATTCCGCGATTCCGGCTGGACATTGACCGGTCATGTCGCCGGTCGAAACTCAACTTGGACCTCGTGCGTCGAGTCATGCGAGCCATCGGTAAAAGTGGCTACTACGATCGACACCCAGCACTTGCATTGTCGTGGGAACCTACTCGTGTCGTGATGGACAGGTTTGACACTCTCAAGCTGTTTAACGGCCAACACGGTTGGCGCGTGACCGACGANNACCACAACTACGTCAGAGTGCAGTAAAGCTGTTGACAGAGATAACATTGTTGGACCGTTCGACAATTGCTCACCTGCTGAGAAAAGCATTGGACGAGACCTCTGTTTCGGGCACGACCCGGAAGTATCTGGCTCCGCTGTCGCCCAATAGTGGTCAAGAGCTCCGGATGCTATTTGAACAGGAGCAGAAACACTTCCTCGACGAGCACGGTTGGACTTCTTGCAAAAGCATTCGGGATGCGCTGGGTCACGCACAAAAAGGCGACCTTATCGTGCTGTGCGACGACAATGTGAGCTCAGGCGCACAGGCGGAATGTCAACTTCGTGCATGGTTTGGTATCCCTCGGAGCGAATGGGACGAGGAGCTCCGCAGCGAGAAGGGCATTGAAGAGAGTGAATTGTTGCCCAACGACCAGCAACGATTAAGAGATGCGCAGGTTGCGATCTGCGTATGTGCCGGTACGGATGAGGCGAATGCTAGATTGAAGACAGTGTGCGCGTCACTTGGACTTGCAAATTTCATTGGCGTTAGATACGGCCAATCAATTACTACCGTGGACAACGCGGAAATCGACACCGCATTTAGGGCCGAGTTGGAAAAGATTGGAGCGTCAGTCCTCGAGTACTGTCGTTGGGGCCACGATAATAGGAAGACTAAGGCGCCGGACACGGTTACGTCTGCATGCAAGCGCGACGCATTTGGCTATTCGGGGCTCGGGGGGCGCGTAGCAACCATGCTTAGTGTTCCAGCGTCAACTATCACCGCATTGTGGTGCCCGGGTACTTACAATGGCGAGCCCTGGGTCCCCCTGTTCCTACGCCGAGGTTACTTTGAGCACCTCGTGCTCGCGTAGCTCAGGCGGGGGCTCCTTGGTCTGCGCTAAAGTCAGTAACTCGCCCCAGCAACCAATCGACGCAATTCTCCACTGTTTCGCGGTTGACATATGGAGCTTCCTGAATCTCGTTGCCACCTGGTGATAGCTTGGAATAGCGGTAGGCACTCAGGAGCGCCAACACGGCGCGCTCAGCCGCTGTCGCAATGTTCTCGTGCAACACCCGGGGACCCAAGTATGAGCACGTGGCGCTCGGGGGCTGCCTTCCGCTGAACGAAGCGGTCTTGGTTCCCGTATCGATAGGCATCCCTGAAGAGCACAAGACCGTTTCCGCGGGATGCTCCAGACATATGTCGACTCGAATCAACGTGGGATCAGTCCGACCCACTGCCTTCAAAAACCCCGACACCAGAAGGGGCATATAAACCAACGCCTCGACGACATCCTGAAAGTCAAAAAGTTGAGGGTCATCGACTGAACATAGACGGGTTTCGAGTCTCCACGATAGTGCACCCGAGGGAAGAACACGCAGTTCTTCTTCGACGCGGCTCCCCTTCTGCGAAGGAAGCCGTGCGGCTCGGTAGACGAGCCCACCGTTGCCGTCTACCCCAGCGTAGCCTTCAATAGTGCACCGCGGCCAAGGCAACTGGCGCTGATAATCGCTGATAGTTCGCGGCCTGGCAGCCTCTAAAACATCCCGTAGGCAATTTGAAAGGGTCATAAGGGGTGGGCTGACGGTGCTCGAAAATATAAGGGCATGCCACCGCTCCTGCGGAGATTGTGCATTGTTCGGCGTTGACTGTTCGTCGCGGGGTTGGTTGACGAACGCATCTACTGCGGAGACTTGAGCGCTGTCGAGCGCGAAGAAACAATGACAGATTCTTGTTGCAATTTCGGCAGCGGCCTCCGCGGCATAACGGTGATACGAATCCGCGTGCCGCTTTTCTGCGACCATGTCCGATATCGCTCGGACGATTAGGTTCTCGGTGCCCGGGAAATCGGCTAATGCCTCAAGAAATCCCTGGGCCTCCGTTTCGACCGCGCAGATCTTGTCGTTTACTCTGGCTGCGCGGAGAACTTCCTCTGCCTTGTCAGTTCGGAGAACCTTCTCGCCAGTGGCAATTGGTTCGAATAGTACCGAGGGGCGGACTTCTTCGGCGTTCTCCTTTGGTAAATACTGAGTGAGGTTGGAATGCCAACCGTCCAGCTCCGACGTGAGGCTCCGTGCACACCGCGACGCAAAGCGTGTCGGTTGGGCAGTCGATTGCCGTGGACGGACCTGACGTGCCTCAAGGCCCCCCTCGACCTTTCCCCGCTCGTACGAGACGACGAACGGTGGAATAACCACATCTCCGATTCGTGCACGGTCAGGTATGCCGCCCGCGATGCCGACAAGAAGAAGTAGTCGCGGAGAGAAATCGCGCACGAGGTCCCGTGTGGCGGTCGCACAGGGAGGATTTCCCTGCTCGTCTGATTGGACGCAAATGAGTCGTCGAATGCCACCGGAAACGTCGGTGAAATTCCCAGAGTAGTATAAACGAGTTCCTAACCTAAACTTCTTGAGGCCCAAAAGCCGGCGAAGAACAGCATCGCGTTCAACATCAAGCACGGTTACAACACCCACTTCGCAGACTTCCTGTGCCGTCGCGTGCACCATTGGCTCCGCGCGCGTTCGAGAGGGTTGGGTGTCCCGCCGCACCCCATCCAGTAGCTCCGAAACCGAGTATTCCCTCTCTGCCCCTTCGGGGAGCCATGTGTATGACGGCCCCTTCTTTTCCTCCAGCTTCAAGAGATAGCTGTAACCCACAGTGACCTCGGGCTTGTCCAGCAAGGGTACGCGCGCCTCTTCCCCTAGCTTGTGGTGAAGCGTGTGCACTCGCTCTATGTCGTCACAGACGAGGTTGAGTGCACTGCGGCGCTGACCAGCCGGTCCCCACACGCTCAAATTAAGTTGCCTCTTGTCACGGTCGGCTGTGACCAAAATCTTGCAGCCGCGAGCATTCAACAATACGCCCCCCCGCCAGTAAGTTGGCTTGTCACCAAGGCGTGCATGGGCCTGCACAATCAAGCGAGGGATCAGTCCCGAAGGCAGCAGTTCGTATTGATAGCGAAACCGGAGCGTGTCAGAGGGCCAGTTGCCGTCTGGCTCTGAATCTGGAAGCGCCTCGGGAACCAAGTAATTGTTGCGTGCGTCGGGGAGCTCAAAACACAGACCGATGTCCTCGTGTCTCATCATGTCCACAATGAACTCGTGGCGCTCCGTCGGATAGCGCTGGGGATCAAGGAAGTCGTTGAGCTGGCTTTTTTCGAACACGCCCTGCTGCTTGCGCAGCAGAGCACTATTGAGGATAGTGTAGATGGCAGAGGTCAACCAATTGGGATCAAGAAGCGTGACCTCGCGCATGACGGCGCCTGCGTCCTTCTCCAGGCCATGGGCCACCACTACCCCTAGATCGTGCAATAGGCGCAACACGCCCCGTTGCTCTTCGCGCTTGATGATGCGTTGGTCTTCGGGTGCTCTAGGGTCCTCGCACACTTGCACGAAGCGCGCATGTTCGACGATCGTCTCCTTCCGTGCCAGCTCTTCGAGCGCTGTTTTCACACGCAGCCAAGCCCGAGGAATAGGATCGCGCACGTGTTTCAGTCGCGGGTCATCTTGTACCGTTCGGGCAATGAGCTCGCGCAGTCGCTGTATGGAGGTTCTCGAGACATCGTCGTCGTTGCAGGTGGTACGGAAGAAACTGAGAATGTTGGGATACTGAGTTTGGAGCTTGCCCTCATCGGGGCGGTAGAAATGCATTTCCTCCGCCTTGTTGACTACCACTATCACTGGTGAATCGCCCCCCCGGTCACGGATCACGCGCAGCCATTGCAGCAATACTTCATCTTGGCTATCCTCGCGTCGCGCTTCCAGTACAAGCAGGTACAAGCTGCGCTGAGTCAGAAAATATCGGTGAGTACCATGCATCATCTCCTGGCCGCCGAAATCCCAGATATTGGCGCATATGTCGACGGTTGAGTCAGGGTGCCATTGTCGCACGTCAATCTTCTCATTCAGCACCACCCCGATCGTTTTTTGCTCACCAGGATCTCGCGCTTGACCCTTGGTTAAGTACCGGACGAGAGATGTCTTTCCGACCGATTCATTACCTACCACGAGGATCTTCACTTCATTGAGTGGTAGCAGTTCAGAACGACGAGCATAAGCGGCCAATATGGTTTTGGCATTGCCACTCTCCACCAGCTCTTGTGGCAATAAAGCCGAAAGATCGCCACATCCACTCAAATCGAGTTTCTCTAAGCTACCGTAAAGCGCCGAGGAACTCAGGGCACCATTGAAAAACTTCGCAGCTCCGATTTGGGTAATACGACGATTGCCTCTAAGCACCAAATGTCGCAGCTTTTGACACCCGAGAAGCATTATCAATCCTGAGTCGGAAACATCGTTGTTTTCGAGGTTGAGCCCTTCGAGTCCTGTTAGTGTGGCCAGGGCACGCGCGCCCTGGTCTCCGATCTTGTTGTGCGCGAGGTTGATCTCCTTGAGGTCGGTGAGAGCGGTTAGGGCGCAAGCTCCCTCGTCGCCGATTCTGTTGTGTGTGAGGTCGAGCGTACGGGCTCGAGTCAGTGCCCCTAGCGCGCTGGCGCCGTCGTCGCCGACTTTATTGTACGCGAGATTGAGCTCTTCGAGGTTGATTAGTGTGGCTAAGGCGCGCGCGCCTCCGACCTCCGTGTCGTTGAACGATAAATTGAGCCGTTTTAGGTTGCTGAGGTTTGCCAGGGCGCGCACTCCCCGGTCCCCAATGTTGTTGTTACGGAGGCTAAGTTCATTGAGGTTACCGAGCGCGATTAGAGCATTGGCTCCTTCGTCTCCGATGTTGTTGTTATTCAGTGTCAGTGACCGGAGGTTGATAAGTCCGGACAGAGAACGGGTGCCTTCGTCACCCAGATTGTTGTTATCAAGTTCGAGCCACTCGAGCTCGGTAAGACTAGCCAGAGCGCAGGAGCCGGTGCCACCGACGCAGTTGTTATGGAGGTTGAGTGCCCGAAGATTACCAAGTACCGCCAAAGCTTGCGCGCCTTCGGCGCCGACATCGTTGAAGGTGAGATTAAGGTACTTGAGGTTGGCAAGAACCGCCAGAGCACAAGCACCTTCATCGCGGATATTGTTATTATAGAGGTCGAGCTCTTGGAGGCTGGTGAGGCGTGCCAAAGTTCGCGCGCCTTCGGTTTCGACACGAAATGCAGTCCAAAATACGCGCTCTGCATCCCAACCCTCGTGCAGCTTGTCNNAAGCCAAATGCGTCCACTCTTCGCGCTTGGCACGATTGACAATGGCTTCCAGCTCATCCACGTTGCGGATGCCCTGAACTTGCTCCAATTGCTGTACCCTAGATTCAATCATGGCCACCCTTAGGGACACAATCTAGCGGAACTGAAAATGAGGCGTTAGGAAATATCGCTCGTCGGTTCTAATGCCTCGTCCTTGTCACGATGACGGATGCGCTAGACGGAAAATTTGGCGACGGTAATCAACGAGTCGGACAACGACCGTTTGGACCCCATGACCCAGAACAAAGGACGCTTGGCGTGAGCAACAGCATCAGGCAGCGGGGTATGGCTCACGGAGCAGCCGTCCCACGTCTCGAATCAACGGAACCCCGGTGGTTCTCAACAAAACAATCGCCGATCCCAAGCTTGCCGCTCCAGTAGGTGGCTTCCCACAGACGTCCCAATTCCACTTGACGCCAAAAGGTGGTACCGATGATGTCGCAATATCCGACGCCCATGCCCCTCCCCGCCGACTTCGAAAAGAAACTTTGGGCCGCCGCTGATCAACTCTGGACGAACAGCGCCCTACAGCCGTCCGAGTACTCGACGCCCGTCCTCGCGTTGATCTTCCTGCGCTACGTCGATGCCCGCTTTGCCCAAGCTGAGAAGGCGTTAGCCGGCCGGGCTCGACGTCGTGGTGGCGTGACTAAGGAGGATTATCACGCGCAGAATGTTTTGTTTGTGCCGGAGCAGGCTCGGTTTCGGCGGCTTTTGGAGTTGCCTGAGGGGAAGGATATTGGCAAGGCGATTAGCGAGGCGATGAAGGGGATTGAGGCTGAGAATAGCGAGTTGAAGGATGTTTTGCCGAAGACGTTTAATCGGTTTGATACGGCGACTTTGAAGGAGTTGCTGAAGTTGTTTGGGACGATTCCGGATGATGTGCAGGGGGATTTGTTCGGGCGGATTTATGAGTATTTTCTGGTGAATTTTGCGCTGCGGACGCTGCAGAAGGGGGGCGAGTATTTTACGCCGTATTCTGTGGTGCGGTTGATTGTGGAGATTACCGAGCCGTTTCACGGGCGCATCCTCGACCCCTGTTGCGGTTCGGGGGGTATGTTCGTGCAGAGTGCCAATTTCGTGGCCGCGCATGAGAAGGAGCCTTCTGCCGAGATTTCGATCTACGGCA
>PMCK01000424.1 GCA_003154095.1 Myxococcales bacterium
CCGTGTCGTCACTACAAAAAAGACTTTGGGCGGACGTCGAGATTGCTGCATAAATCCTGGACGTCGGTGTCACTGCGGCGCTTGAATCGAATAGTACGAACACGATACCAACTGCCTGGGCCAGGTAATTGAACCTCCAGGGTTCCGATGGCGGCGGCTGGTGCTTGACGCTGTCGTCGGGCACATCGGGAAAAGTTTCGACCTTGCGCCACGCTACGCCGTAATCTTCGCTGCGCCAAAGCCCATCGCGGCGCGTGCCCAGGTACAAGATATTGTTCGATCGCGGATCGATAGCGAGCCGCTCCCCATTGCCACGCCCCGCTTCATTGCCCCCCGTTTTGAAGGGAAGCGGCGTTCGCTGCCAGGTCTTGCCGTAGTCCGTGGAACGTAGAACCTCGGCGTTGCTCACGTCCGGATTCGTGTACGTACCCGCGGCAATTACGACACGCTTAGGCTCGACCGGGTCAGTAGCAAGACTCTCGACCCCCTGAAGGTTCCAGTCAGCCTGACCGAGGCCATCGAGCAGCGGCACCCAGGTGTCACTGTCCGGATCCTTTCGGTACGCTCCGCCTACGTCCGTACGGGCGTAAAGCAAGCCTCGTCGAGTCGGATTGAAGATAATACCCGTGACGAACCCACCGCCGCCAATCGTCACGTTCTTCCAGGCATAAGGCGGCTCTTCAGCGATAGCAATCGGCGCGGGGCCCGACGACGGCGCCGCCGACAGCGCAATTGGCAACGATGTTGATGGGACGGGTGGAGGTGCCAAGCAGCTGATCAGTATACCGATGGTCGCTCCGAAAACAGCTACCGACAGTGCTCTCTTTGAGCCAGGCTTCAATTTCCCTTGCGCATGTGGATCGCGGCCCCGTTCGGCAATACCCACTCCAGACTGTGCTCGTCTTCCAAACGCAGCGCGACAGCGTCCAACGTGCCGTCGATTCGTTTCGCCTGAATCTCGACACGATTGTCGCGCACGGAACTGATCGCGTAGGTCCCCGATCGAGGCTCCTCGGCCGGAACAATCACGGTCAGCCTGTCGCCAACAAATTCAAAGCTGGTTCCCTTTACCCAACCCGTGGCGGCAGCGAGGAACGTTTGGTCAACGTTTTCGACGGATTCACCGAGCCATCGGCCTTGAAGCCTGCGCTGCATCGGGTGTCCACATGCAGTCATAAAACCGAGCAATAACAAGCAACTAAGCTGCAACTGGGACCATTTTTGAGTTAGAAACCACATGTCGTCATTAGTAACCAATTGCGTGGCAATGTACTACATAGTTGCTAACATTTCAGTGCGGCAGGACTCCCCGGCTCTCTGGGCGGGAATCACCGGTTGCTGGCTTTTCGTCGTCATGACCGTACTCACGCTCGCAGAACTTCGGCAGGCCGTCACCGATTGTTGGGGTGACGTCGTTGTGTGGTTTTCCGCCAAGCCGCGCGTCTTTCGACTGCCTCGGCCCGAACAGCAGATTAACTTCGAACTCGGTTGCCGCCTGCGCGAGCGGCTGCGTCGCGATTCTGGACAGTCGCGCTGGGACCGCCTCTACTTCGATGGCGCGGCTTGTTCATTGTCCGAGGCCACGCACTTGGAAGCGGTTGGTCATGGCGTACCCATCTACGTGGACGCGCATCAGTTGTACGGCATGGGCTCGCGTGACCATCGCGACAGCCACATGCCAGACTTGTCCATAGCGGTGCATGTACTGCGCTCGGCTCACGAATTGCTCGACATGGATGAGGATGGTCGTCCTCGACATCAAAACTTCATTCCGCAGAGTATGCGCGTACAGGGTTGGAAGCTCGAGGAACAGGTTCGCGCGTTTGAGCAAATGTCGGAACAAGAGGTTGCGAACTTTCTTTTCGTTGTGTATTCGAATCAAGCGCAGCGGCAGACGGCCGTCGAAAGGCGCGAAGTTGCTTCCTGGGCTGCATGGACCGAAGTCGACTCGACATTGTGGTGGGCGTCGCGATTTTTTCGACACAGAAACTCTAGTCGACCTTAGGACCAAATAGAAACGTTAGCTCTGACCGGTGTCTTAGTATTCGCGCGTCTGATAAGTTCTTCGCATCAGACAACCACACTTCTCAGTATCATTCCGGGGATTTCCTTGTCGTGTGACGCCGAGGAATGGTTGAAGAACCATCGGCGCGCAGGGCCCCGACCCCGCGCGNNCGCGTTTTTATGTTAATCTCCCCGAATCTATCTAACGTTTCGCCGATACGCCGTGGCCAGCGAATCGGCGTATTCATTGTACCTTTGGCCATTGTGAGCGGCAATCCAACGTAACTCGAGCTCGGGGCGTTGCTTGAGCGCGTAGTAAACCTCTTTTACGAGCTCGAGATTCTTGATCTCTCCGTCCTTGCGGCGCCAATTGCGGGCAGCCCAATTGTCCGCCCACTTGGTGAACGTATTGACGCACAGCTGGCTATCCGTGAACACGGTCGCTGTGGTGCCCGGAGGAATCAGTCCAATGCCTGCGCGCAGCGCCATCAATTCCATACGGTTGTTCGTCGTATGCGCTTCGTCGCCCCAGAGCTCGTTCACAATCTTGTCCTCTACGACATACACGGCGCCCCAGCCGCCGGGTCCCGGATTGGGGCTGGCCGCACCATCGGTGAAAACTCCCGTCTTCGGCCCATCCTGATACTTCTCGAGCACTTCCTTGACCGTCAAATTTTCTTCGCGCCCAGAAGTAGGACCAGAGCCAGTCGATCGTCCCGATGCGTCCTTTCTTTGGGGTCGTGACGACGTGGCACCGTCGCGTTTGCTACTTTGCCCCTTGCACGTCAGGCATTTCTTCGGTGACCAGCCGGGGAATCGCGCGAGAGCGGCTTCGCTCACCGTGAATGGCTTGCCACATTGGACGCAGTTGAAATCGGGCATCGGGGCTAAGCGAAGCAGTCGCAGCGACTTCGGTCAAATGGCATTAATGCCCTTGCAATGCCGCACGCACGGCCTGTTTGAAACTCCCGACCGGTTGGGCGCCTGAGATAAAGATACCATTGATGACGCAGGCGGGCGTTCCCGAGATTTCTTGTTGGTCCGCGATGGTCTCATCCGCCGTGATTTCACTTTCGTGCTCGTGCTCGTTCAGGGCACGCCGAAACCGTTCCACGTCCAGGCCCTGCTCCTTGGCATATCGCTCGAGCTCCGGCAGCTCGAGTGCCCCGTAGATACTTTGAACATCGAAAAGGCGGTTGAACATCTTCCAGAAGCCGGCGTTTCCCTTCTGCCTGAAGGCCTCCAGAGCAGCCTCCGCGGCGGGTCTCGCCTGCTTGTGAAATTGCAGCGGGCGGCTTCGGTAAACAATGCGCAACTTGCCCGGGTACTCGTGCTCCAGTTCTGTCAGCGTCGGCAACACCCGGCTACAAAACGGACATTGGAAGTCAGTGAAGACGTCAATGACGACTGGGGCGGCAGCGGCGCCTCGCTGAGGGTTCTTAGCCGTGGGCGCAGGTACCGTCTTGTGCTCGAATGGGTCAGGTCGAACCGCCTTCTTCATGAGAGTCGAATAGACGGCTGCCGCCGGAGTGCCGGCTTTCGTCAAGTCTTTGGCCTTCGTGAGTTGTTCGTCGATGACCTTACCGAATGATTCAAGCGGCTGCGCCCCGCTCAGTCGAATGCCGTTGATGAAGAAGTACGGCGTGCCCGTGGCCTTTAGGTCCGCGGCTAGCGCTTCATCGGCGTCGAGAATATCTTGATGAGCGGACGCCTCGATGACGCGCTTGGCCCGGGAATGGTCAAGCTTTAGGGCGTCCGCGATACCGAGCAGCTTCGCATCGTCGAGCTCTTCCGATTGGAGTAATCGCCGGTGTACCGCCCAAAAAGCGGCGTTGCCCTTCTGCTTGAACGCCTCAATCGCCAACCGCGCCGCTGGAAGTGCACGCGGATGAAATGGAAGAGGGTTGTGCCGGATGGTAAACCGCAATTGGTTCCCGTACTTCTTCAGCAATTGCTCACGCGTGGCCTCAACGCGACGACAGAACGGACATTGGTAATCGATGAACTCCACAATCGTTACCGGTGCGTCATTGGACCCTTCGATAGGCTGATGATCGACGGGCACGTTGTACACTGTCGATTGTTCGTCCTCTGGGGGCGAGCCGTTCTTGCCGCCGTCAACGCGTTCTTCTTCGGGCTCGAGAGCCAGATTGGACTTGACGCGCGTGCCGTATATGTTTTCGGGCTGGGTACCCGCGAGGCGCAGACTTTCAGCAGCCGACAACTCGGCATCGATTACACGCCTGAATTCCGCGATCGGCTGGGCCCCGACAATGCGCGCACCGTTGACGAAGAATTGAGGCGTCCCTTGTACGCTCAGCAAGCGCGCGAGTACTGCATCGTCATCGAGTTTTTTCCAGGCAACGGACTTTTGGTCGAGCAACAGGCTATCCAGGTCTTTGTTCGACACATTTTCAGCATTGGCCAAGCTGCGTAACTCGGCATCACCAATACTTCCGTGAAGTTCGAATACCTTAGTAACGAAATTACGAAACGCCCCGGCCCCCCTGAGCTCGAATACGGCCTGGGCCACGCGCGCCGATGGCATTGCATCATCGTGAAAGGGTAAGGGGAAGTGCTTATACACGAAGCGCAGGCGCTCGCGTCCGTATTGTTTTTCGAGTTCGAGTAACGTCTGCCAAGATTTGCCGCAAAACGGGCATTGCAAGTCTTGAAAGGTCACAATCGTACAAGGTGCATTGGCGCTACCCCATACGGCATCATGAACATCAATCGGAATTTGCGGTGCTGATGCCTCTACCCCGGAAGTCGAACCCTCGCGGACCTGGGCCAGCGGCGAGCCCGCTGCGGTAGTCGCGCTCGAAATTGTTGGCGACTGCGGTGCTGTGGGCGGCTGAAGGCAGGCAGCCATCGACAACGAAAGCAATACTGCGATGATTACCCGTTGGGATGGGTGCCACCACGAAACTGAGCTCATAGGCGCGACAGGTTAGTACTACCCTGACAAACGCAACCTATTGTCCCGATATTTGTGGTGCGCCCCCACGCGTGATTCGGCAAAACGCCGCGGATTGCCCCATTTGAACCCTTAGTAAGCCCACGAGGCCCTTGACCCAAACCAGGTGCGCCGTGCGCAGGCGGCCTGTCCGCGCCTCACCGACCAATCGGGCCCAACAGGATCGGCCGTTGCCGCAAGGCCGCATATGCCGCGCATTCGGAGTCAGCCTGCCGTACAGTTGAGCCGGCACCGTGTCCGCGCTAAGAGCGGCGCTCGGCATTGACTGGCCTCTGAAAGGATGTCCCTTGGCTCGATTTATCGATGAGCTCCAACGCACCCATGATTGCGGCGCACTGCGCGCGACGGATATCGACCGCGAGAGTGTGCTTTTTGGATGGGTTGCCAATCGAAGGGATCACGGGTCGATAATCTTCATCGATCTGCGAGACCGTAGTGGGATAACGCAAATCGTTTTCGATCCCGACCTGTCGAACGAGGCGCACGAGCTTGCTGAAGCAATTCGCGGCGAGTGGGTAATCGGAATTCGCGGCAAGGTGCGCTCGCGTGGTGAGCAGTTCAGCAAGAAGGAGGGTAAGCTAGTCAGTGCCTCCAACCCCAATCTACCGACTGGGGATATCGAGGTGATGGTTCTGGAGGCAACTATCTTCAACAAGGCAGATACGCCGCCCTTCCCCATCGAGGCGCGTGCCGACACACGCGAGGAGGTTCGTCTCGAGTACCGGTACCTCGACCTCCGGCGCGAACCTTTGCAGCAGGCGCTGCTGATGCGCCACAAGATCAATCAGGCGACACGCAACTACTTGTCCGAGCAAGGCTGCCTTGAGCTAGAAACACCATTTCTATGCAAGTATACTCCGGGTGGCGCGCGCAATTTCCTAGTACCTTCGCGCCTGCACGCGGGGAAATTTTACGCGCTTGCGGAGAGCCCACAGCTGTTCAAGCAGCTGTTCATGGTGGCCGGCTACGAACGCTATTTTCAGATCGTGCGCTGCTTTCGCGACGAAGATTTGCGAGTGGATCGACAGCCCGAGTTCACACAAATCGACGTAGAAATGAGTTTCGTCAATCAGGACGATATCTTCAAGCTCATCGAAGGATTGATATTCTCGATCTGGAATGCGGCTCTCGGACTCGATCTGCATACGCTTTACCCCGATGGTACATTCCCGCGTCTACCGTTCGACGAGGCCATGCAACTGTATGGTAACGACAAACCCGATCTGCGCTTCAACCTACCGCACGTCGATCTAACCGAGCTTGTCATCCAGCATGATGGAGGTGGCATTCCGTTTTTCCAGTCGATTGCCGCCAAATTCAAGGACGGCAGCTATCGACGTGATATGCCGAGCGAAATCGTCAAAGCCCTCGTGATACCCGCGTCCGTGAACCTATCGCGGGCAGACGCGGACAAACTCGAGCAGCTAGCCAAGAGCATGGGCGCCGGAGGGCTGGCGCGGGCCAAGGTAGCTGCTGACGGGACCTGGGTACAATCGCCTCTCGCGAAGAGCGTCTCGCCCGAATTGCGCAGTGCGATCAATCACGCCGTGGGAGCTTCCGAAAACGACCTGCTGTTGTTTCAATTCGGGAGAACGTCGTTGGTGCATACGGTGATGGCCAACCTGCGTGTCGCCATTGCCAAGCGGATGTCGCTGATTCCTGAAGTAGGTCACGGCGACCAGTGGAAGTTTTGCTGGGTGATTGACCCACCGCTCTTCGAGTACGACGAGGATAAGAAGACCTGGGCCGCCGCGCACCACGCCTTTACGCGTCCGCACGACGAACACTTGGATCTGATAGCCAGCGATCCGGGCAAGGTACAGTGTTACCGATACGATCTCGTCCTCAATGGATTCGAAATTGGCGGCGGTAGTATTCGCCTACATGATCCCGACGTGCAGGCTCGCGTTTTTGCAGCCCTCGGACTCGATCAAGCCCAGGCGCAGGAGAAATTTGGCTTCCTACTCCGTGCGCTTCGGTTCGGCGCGCCGCCCCACGGTGGCATTGCGTTGGGGCTCGATCGGATTTGTATGTTGCTCCGTGGCACGGAAAGTATTCGCGACGTGATTGCCTTTCCGAAAACCCAGAAAGGTACTGACTTGATGAGTGACGCACCTACGGCAGTCGCTGCCGACCAGTTGGCGGAACTCCGGATCGCTGTGGTTCAAGGATCGACATGAGTCCCTTGGCGTACCCGAACCACATCGGCCCAAGGGTCGACTTCGGGGCACTTCTCGGGATGAAATCTGTCAAACCGTAAGTATTCGCCTCGCAAGCGTCGAAGCGCTTGACGTCAAATCCCGACGAGAGTCACCATTTTTGCTCTAACGGGACTCCTCCCAACCGGTGAAGCCCCTCAAGAAAACTAATGCCCGCGCGCATTCTGGTCGTCGACGATAGCCCAACGATTCGCAAGGTCGTTGCGTCCATCCTTGAGCGCGAGGGGTACGAGACTTCATCTGCTGGCGACGGCATCGAGGCCTTGCAGGTTCTCGCATCCAGTACTTTCGACCTCATTTTGGTCGACTTCGTAATGCCGCGCATGAATGGTTTTCAATTTTGCCGGGAGCTAAAGACTCGGGAGAATTTTACCGGAACCGCCATCGTGCTCATGAGCGCGAAGGGTGACAAAATTCGAGGCCAGTTCTTACAACAGACGGGCGCCATCGACGCCATCACCAAGCCGTTCGATGCGCGCGGTCTCTTGGCAGTCGTGGAATTGGCGCTCAAGAAGTTCTTGGAGGCAAAGTCCAAGGGATCCCTCTTGCCGCCCCCACTCGTGGACGAGGAGAGTGGCGCGAGTATGCGACCGAGCGCCACCGATTTGGGCAACGATCCCGTTGCTCGACGTATCAAGACGGCCACCGAATTCGCTGCTGCATTAACCAAGGTTCTTGGTCCTGCGCTCGCGGCCATGCCAGATGAAATAGGCGTAGCCAATGTCGGTGAGGCTATCTACGAGGCAATAACGCCGGAATCGCTGCTGAGCCTGACGTCTTTGTTGAAATCTCTGGAATCCGCACACGGAACCCGACAAGTGTTGTCGGGTGACATATCCGTTATCACGATTGCGGAAGTGCTCCAACTACTCGAATTGCAGCACCAGTCGGGGACGCTTTTGGTGGCAACGCGCGGTGGGGAAGTTTCGCTTTTCCTAGATCGGGGAATGGTAGGTCTCGCGCGTTCTCGGGGCCTGCGCGACGAATTTCTGCTGGGTAGGTATTTGCTCGAGTCAGGAATCCTTACACGAGACACGTTGGAATCCGTCATCAAGAACAACACCTCGCGCCGGCCGCTTGGAGAACGCCTCATGGAGCTCGGGCTAGCGACTGAATCGCAAATTCGCGCGGCTCTCGAGCGGCAGACGTCCGAACTTGTCTATGAACTCGTGCGCTGGAAATCCGGGCGTTTCGCCTTCGAAGTGGGTGTTACCGACGAAGGGGCCCAGCATGTTGCTCTGCGAATTCCCGTGACGGCATTGGTCATGGAGGGTTTCCGCCGTGTTGATGAATGGCGACTCATCGAAGGGACTTTTGACTTTGACGAAGTGCTCTATCGCGATGAACTTGCAATCGATCGTCTAGGCAGCACTGACCTGACTCAGCAAGAGCGCATCGTGCTCGAGGCTATCGACGGCGAAAAGACAGTTCGCGAAATTGTCGAAGAAACCAAAGGAAATTCCTTCGAGCTCTGTAAGATACTTTACCAATTCGTCAACTCGCGACTCGTTCGTCGCAAGGCGGCCTGATGTCCGTAGCAGGCTTACTGGTCCGCTGCAGAGGGCAATTAGCCTTCATTCCCGCTAACGTCGCACGTTACGTTCGTTACGATGTCGTCGTCACTCCATTTCCCGGCACCGACCTGAGCATGGCACTGCTGGCAGGGCGCGTTGTGCCCGTGATTTCACTAGGGCCCAGTCAGCGAGCGCTGGTAGTTTGCGACATTGACGGTGAATCGATAGCCGTATCGGGCCTGGAACCGCTAAAGAGCGGAATTTTCGAAGGCGATGAGCAGGGGCCAATTGAATCTGACACCGTAGTTCCAATATTGCCCATTCACGAATACGTGGAGAAGTCTCGTGGTCAGAGGCAGCCGTTCGCTTCGAGCTTTGAGGAGGATTCATGGTTGAGTTGAACAAGGATGCCGCCGAAAACCCCAACTTCGAAGCGTCGCATTGTGACCCTGACGAGCTCAGCTCGGCATTGCTATTTGGAGCGCATCACGTTGCGNNTGCGCTGATCAATCGCGACGGCTCGAGGTTCGTTTGCGCGACACGCGGGCCTCCGCTACACAACTGGCAGATGCCCTGGAGCGGATCAAGTTGGTTGCGCTCAATACCGGACTCGAGGGGGCAAGACTTGGAGAATCATCCGGCAAGGCGTTGGTCGCAATCGCCGAAGAGGTGCGTAACCTTTCAGCGCGCGGGCTCGATGTAGTCGCCAACCACATTCGATTGGTAGAAGAGGCGGAGGTCGAGCAGACCAAACTCGTTCAGGCGGCGGAATTGGCACAATCGCTGGCCATGGATTTGGCCTTGCAGTTGCGCCAGACGCAGGAATGCCAATTCGACGCGCTCGCGTCCCTTGATATGCTCGAAAAAGCAATCGAGCGAGCCTCGGGTTTGGATGCATCTACCGCCCTTGAAGTGCAACGCGTCGCTGAACACGGTCAAGGGCTCCTCAATGCGTTAGAAGGACTTTCCGTTTCGCGCCGACAGAAGATCGCGAGAACTCTGTTGTTGCCCGCTGTCGAGCCATTGCTTCGCGCTCTATTGAACACGGCACAAATGGATTCGAGAAGCGAGTCCGAGCAGTGAACGGGGAGGTCTCTCTAGACGAATTGCTAGCCGTCGAAATCGAGAGACGGTTGGGGTTGAGCCAATCGGCTATCGATCCTGAGTCATTACGGATCTTACTTCATTCGCTGCGTGGCTCCGTCGCCATGACTGGGCACGCCGATCTTGCATTGGTAGTTGGGCAATTGAGCGTGCGATGCCGCCAGCACGAGCAAGGGGCGGCGGAATTGGCGGTGCAGTTGCTTCGGCAAGCCGCATTGCGCCTGCGCGCCGGGCTGCCACCGTTCGAAACCGCGTGGCCCGTGCCGCCGCCGGGCCTTTTGCCGAGTACCGTGGATGCCGCGCACCGTGGAGAATATCGGGCTTCAATGCTCGATCGGCTCAATGAACTCGATACGGTCATTACACTGCAAGAGCCCAGTCGTGAGGGCATGGAACACGCTTACCGGCTCGTGCATTCAATGAAGGGCACCGCCGGCGCGGTGGGCGACGACTCTACGGCCTGGTACTGTCACGGATTGGAATCCCGGCTGCGAGCCGCGCTCAATGACAGCCACGAATCATACGACCCTTTGACGGAACTAGCACGACACAGCGGGACGATCGCACGCTTGGTTGATGATCCGGATGAAGCCTTCGCAATGCTGCGAGCGCTGCGAAAAAGCGCACCCCTGCGCCGTAACACGCCGAGCCCGATGCAAAGGGTTTCGCTGCGCTCGTCTTCCCGTCCCGCATCGGCTTCCTGGGCTGAGGAGCTCGATGGCGAAGCCGATGTCTCGATTCGGGTACCCAACGCCACCTTCGAGAGGCTCTTCGATCACCTGGAACACGTCGACGTCAGCGTCGAGGAATTGCTGGGGGCCTGGGAATCAGCGGGAATGCTCGCTCGTAAGTTGCGAGATCTGAATCACGAGCTACTCGAAATACACCGATTGGCGGTGCCTTCACATAATTCCGGTGACGCATCGAACCTTGTCTTCAGGCTCGAACAAGCGGCCAGCTGCGTACAAGCCGAAGAAGCCGAGGCATCGCGAATTGGTGCCAATTGCCTGAAGAACGCCGAGCTACTTCGGGTCGAGTGGGCCGAAACTCGAACGGCACTCTCACAGCTGCGACGCACCAAGCTTAGCTGGGTATTCGAGCGCGTGGTTCGCGCCGCTCAGCGGTTTGCTGTGGGTGAAGCCAAGCTAGTGCGCGTCGAAACACTTGGTGGAGATGTAGCCATCGATCGCGGCATCGCCGAGCGACTCCTCGAAGCGGTAATGCAAGTTGTTAGGAACGCAATCAGTCATGGGATCGGCATCCCTGCTGATCGTGTGGCGGCAGGGAAGTCACCCTATGGCCTTTTGACGATGTACGCCGAGCGCCACGGGGATTGGCTCAGATTCGTGGTGGAAGACGACGGTAGCGGCGTAGACGTGATGCGTGTCAGGCAACTCGCGGTCGAACGCGGAATCGTAACCGAGGATACCGCACGACACCTGGGTGAACACGACTTGTTCAACATACTTTTCTTGCCGGGGCTCACCACACGCCGCGGCGTGGACGTCTTGGCAGGAAGAGGCGTCGGCCTCGACCTGGCCCAGGACATCATGCGCAAAATTGGCGGGGCGATTCGACTGTCCAGTCGCAGTGGCGGGGGTGTCAAAGCAACGCTGGAGTTTCCCGTCGAACGTGGGCTCGTGGACGTCATTTGGTTGGAATCGGGAGGTCAGCAATTCGCACTCCCTGTCACATTTACCGGAAACATCAAGCAGGCCGATCCAAAGTCACCGGCGCTTTCGTTGGCAGCCTGTGTGGGCGTTGAGGGACCCTCGTCGAGTGCAATGGAACTTGATATCGCCGTGCCTGGTGTTCAATCGGTGGCCGTGGGAATCGACGCACTACTCGATGTCGAAGAGGT
>PMCK01000465.1 GCA_003154095.1 Myxococcales bacterium
ATCAGCCAGTATAATCCGTGTCCAAGCGGGCAGTCGAGCTGTTCGAACGCTAATACCTGGGGTCCCACCATCACGAGCTTGCGTTCGCAATTGAACGCTCCCAAGTATTGCCCGTAGCTCGAAACGGCCGAATACTCCGAGCCGCATGCTATCGACTCTGACCCAGCCCCGCTGACCCTGCTCGTTGCACTCTGCACGACCTCGAGAGATCAATCATCGTGCGAGTGCCGCAAAAACCAAGAAAGCAACGGGGCCTGCAGCTTCTCGCTCACTTCGGTCCGGCGCCGTTCGTCACGAGGGACTGCACCTGCGCGGTTGCGTCCGGCGTATAGGCGTAGCTCGGCGTGTATGCAGCACCGCTGCCACCCGTAAGTCGGCTCCCGGTCGTGTTAGTGTATGTGTTCGTCGTGTCGGCCGTAATGTTGGAAGACGTCTGAGCGTTCGTGTAAAAGAGATGCGGATCCTTTACGCCGGAAAACACATTGTGGTCGAAATACACATGGGCATCGATGACGGCGCGATAGCAGTAATTATTGCCCGATGAGGTCCAAAGGTTATTGAACAAGTGGTTCTTGCCGAAACGCACCTGGGGCTGACGCTCGTAGACATTATCTGCCCACCAATTGTGATGCCAGGTGATGTTGAGTTTACCGGCGCTCGCCTCGGTGTCACTGCCGCCAATCAGATTGCTATACCGATGCCCAGACGCACCGGTCGAGTCACTCCCCGAGTTGTCGGTTCGAGGGGTGTAGTGGAACTTCGTCCAAGAGACTGTGACGTAATCCGCTGCCTTTGTAATGTCGAGATTGCCGTCCGTGCCGTCGGATATATCGCAATGGTCGAACCAAATGTGATGCGCACTGTTCTGCACGCTGATCGCGTCATCACCCGATGAGCAGCCGACGGAGGAATCATAGCTCGGATCCAATGCGCAGTTGCCAACGCCGTAGCCCACGATCTTGATATTGCGGATTATAACGTTCACCGAGCCGCTCACCTCGACGTGACCATGGATCTCACCGCCGCAAATCCCCACAATGGTCTTGTTGGATCCCACCGTAACTGTCCCTGCAGCAAGAACCCCCTTGACGTAAATGACCGCTGCATTGGTACCCTTTGCTGCCGTCTGCAGTGCGGCGAGCGTGGTAACCGTAACTGGGGTCGTGTTACCTCCGCCCGTCGTCGTAGTCGTGCCGTTTCCGGATTCGGCAGCCCATCCAACGAGAGTGCTCGGCGCGGGTGGGGTATTACAGTCCGTCGAGGTGGCTCCGCCGGTAGCTGGCATACCGCCGGTGGCCTTCATTCCTCCAGTGCTCGGTGTGCCGCCGGTGGCCGCTCCCCCGATGCTCGGCATACCGCCAGTCGTCTTCGTGCCGCCGGTGCTCGGCGCGCCGCCGACCGCACTAGCACCACCTGTGCTCGCCATACCGCCAGTTGTCTTCGTTCCGCCCGCGCTAGTCGCACCACCGACGGCATTGGCTCCACCGGTACTCGGCGCGCCGCCAGTTGTCTTCGTTCCGCCAATGCTCGACGCGCCCCCGACCGCATTGGCTCCGCCGGTGTTCGGCATGCCACCGGTAGAGACGTTGGTCGTTACCGAATTGCCGCCGGTTGCAGCGATGCCCCCAGCGCCCGCGCTCGGCACGCTACCTCCCGAAGAACTGCTCGTAGCTGCAGTCGAACCACCGCTTGAACCGACAGCACCACCCATGGCGCCCACCGCCCCACCTGTGTCACCGGGGGAGCTCCCCGTGTCACTGCCACTACAGGCAACGAGTGTCAGTAATGAGAGCGAGCTGCTGAAAATGAGCTGACTGGTTCTGTGATGCATTGGTAAACATTCAGGTCGTCGGCTCCGAGGCAAGATCGCTCACAATTCGACTTTCCAAGGCCCCCTACTGCGCCAGCGCAGCCGGAGAACGAACCCCGAAGGCCCGCATCCAGTCTGCAGCTACCCTGCATCTTTCTTCTCACAGCTGCTTTCGCCCCCGCGAAAATCGAAGCAGAATCAACTTTTGCAACGGATCCCGAAGGCAGGTCGGTCGGTAGCGCGGCAGGGCGCCCGACCCCATTCGCCCGAATTGCCAAATCTTAGAAAGCGCGTCGCCCATCGGGTAGGAATGGGACATGGACGACTCCACAGTTCTCGAAGAGCTCCTAGACCCTCTGCGCGCCGAATTTCACGCGCGACGGACGAGGGCACTCGGGCGGACCGATGCAATTGTGGAGGCACTTGATCGGTACACTTACCAAGTCGAGCTGGACGTTGCCCGCCAACTTGCGGCCGCTCACGGCCTAAAGCAACCACTGGACCGAACAGATACTCGCAAGGCGGCTCAGGAACTCTTGAACGCCGTTCAGAGGTTGCCGGAGCTCACCGACAACACGACGCCTACGCTCACGCCGCCGGCGAACACGGACGCTCCGCGTAAAGTCGAAACGCGGACTGAGTCGCCCAAGTCGCCGTGGCCCGTGCTTGAAAAGGCCGTCGCGCAAGCTCCACTGATCATCGTCGGCGGTGCGCCGCACCTCGAACGGCTGCGCCAAATTCCGGCCGACATGCTGAGAACCATCGAGTGGATCGACACTCGGCAAAAGGGCACGCATGCAATTGGCAACCTCGAGCGGCGCATTCGCGAGCACCGCATCAGTGCACTCGTGCTGCTCGAGAGCTTGGTTCAACACCGGCACACCGATCCACTCGTCAGTGCCGCACGACTCGCCGCTGTTCCCTGCGTGTATGCGGGCAAGGGCGGTACCCTTGCTATCACGAACGCACTCAAGGAAATCGAGAAGGCGCTCGGTCAACTGAAGTAGCGCGTTACGGCACGACGCCTCCGATTGCCTAGTTTCTTTGGATATGACGGCACGCGTAGCCACGTGTCGCTGTGCCCCCAAAATCAACAGCCATTACCATAAAGCCGCTGGGCGCGCGATGACTGGACATTCTGGCGCACGGAACCCAGGTTTTGAGAGCGAGCACGCCTATGACCGAAATCTCGAGCCGGGAACCCACACACGAGCGCATTGCCCTTGTCACCGGGGCCAACCGGGGAATTGGACAGGAAATCGCGCGGCAACTTGCCGCTGCGGGTGTGCAGGTGCTTTGCGCTGCGCGTCAGCCCAGCGCCGCCGAGGTGCTGCTCGATGTCACGAACCAGGAGCACATCGACGCGCTTGCCGAACGTTTGAAGGACGGTCTCGACATCCTCGTGAACAACGCCGGCACGTCATTTGATGGGTTCAATGCCGACGTAGCACGGCGCACCCTCGACGTTAACTTCTTCGGCCCGATGAATATCACTGATGCCTTGCTACCGCACTTACGTCCGGGGGCAAGAATCGTGATGGTCTCGAGCGGAATGGG
>PMCK01000221.1 GCA_003154095.1 Myxococcales bacterium
AAGACGTGTTCAGGACGACTCACGACCTCAGACGAGACTATCGGCTCTTTTTTGCCTCCGAAGTCGCCCCGGACTTTCGCGGCAAATCCGAGCTCAGGAGCCTCTTAGAACTTGCCTCCGAAGTACTAGTAGAGGGAGGAATCCTCGTATTCAACATTCACCTCGCCCGACAAGGGTTCACTCCCGACAGAGCTGCGCGGGAGTTTGCCCAACAATGCTATTCAGCCCTATTTACGCTGAGCGAGGTACAGGACGCTGCTGCCGGTCTGCCCCTCGAGTTCATTGCCAACGACTCGGTGTATGGCTACGAGCATGAACATTTGCCGAAGGAGGCCTGGCCGCCAACACCTTGGTTCATAAACTGGGTATCTGGTCTCGACGTGTACGACGTCGAGGCTGAACAATGTCCCGTGGAGCTCCGCTGGTTGACCTACAGAAGATTACCGTCTATGGCGAGCACGTCCTTGCACCAAACGAGTGCAGCTCACACGACGGCTGGCCAATACACTCAGACGAGCGCGCGCACGAAATTCAATCCGTCGCTGTTGCGCGAGGGTTTGATTCGGCGACTTTCGCGCCGAGCTGTCGCGTCAGGTAGACTGACTTTTCCCGCAATTCCGGGCATGCTCGATGAATACGTAAGGATTTGCTTTGCTGTCTTTCATGCACTTGGCCGCAAGTTTTCGTCGGAACAACTCGCCGAGGGGCGGCGGCTCTTCGAGCAAATTCTCGCGCAGGCCTTTGCCGCCTCGTCCCGTTCGAATATTGTCGTAACCTTCGAGGCTCCCATGGGCACGGAGGTCCGCTATGCCGTTACCGCGGACGCTGTTCCGCTAGCGCTGGCGTACGAGGATTGGCTCGAATCGCTCCCCGAACCGATCTTCGGTGAATACCCCGATGCGCGGCTGCTTTCATTGCTCGAACGGTTGGATGCTCCGAGAGCTGGCTCAGTGCTGGACATAGGCGCCGGAATCGGGCGCAACTCGATCTACCTTGCCGCCCAAGGTTGGTCGGTTGACGCAGTTGAAGTGACGTCGAAATTTGCCCAACTACTTGCCGCAGCTGCGCTTCGGCAAGAGCTCCCGATACGCGTCGTTACAGGGGACGTATTCGAATGTGCGGCGAATCTCGGCCGGGACTACAAGCTGATCCTCCTTTCAGGAGTGATTGGAGACTTTCGCGACCCGCAGCAGCTGAGACAAGTATTCGAACTCGCAGCTGATCGGCTGGTCGCTGGCGGTCGACTCCTGCTCAATATTCACTTGGCCGTACAAGGTTATGTTCCAAATCAAGCTTCTCGCGAATGGGGGCAACAATGTTGCGCCATGTTCTTCACCAGAAGCGAATTGGAGCAAGCATTGCAAGGGTTCCCTCTAAAACTCATGGCGGACGATTCGGCCTACGACTTCGAGCAACAACATCTTCCAGAAAAGGCATGGCCGCCAACGGCTGCTTACGCTGAATGGGCTTTGGGCCAACACATGTTTGCTCTCGATCGTGAGCAATGCCCCATCGAGTTGAGATGGATCGAGATTGGCAAGGTCGACAGTTAACAGAAAGGCCCCGGTTGCTTGCGATCTATTCATCGATCGGCACACCGTCTTAGCCCTGCGTGCACATGTTTGGACAATTCTCAGCGAGACTTCGGTTCACCGTAGATAATTCCTCGCCCACCCGTCGCAAGGTACACACGCCCAAACAATCGCGGGTCGCCTGCGATATGCGTAATTGAACCAAATTGATGGTTATCATCATTGATGCGCTTGAAGCTTTCCCCGGCATTGTCCGATCGATAAATGCCGTGAGCACCTCGGATCTTGGCGGCAACGTATAGTGCGGGATAGTTTCCGTGGGGGCTGGACTTACCAAAACCCAAAGCGGTTACGTCTTCGACCCCTTCGAGTTCCCGGACGGCATGATTGGCGAGAGTGAAGTGTAATGCCTTGCCATTGACGACAAGCCAGAATTCCGAAGGCCGCTCTGGCACCGCGTGCACATCCGCGTAAACAGGCCAGCGTCGCTTGGGAACCACTGGAAGCCCACGGAACTCGGCGGCAACATTTGCCCCGCCATTGCGACTCACATAGACGACGCCATCTACGGTATCATAACCGTACAGTTGTTTGGATTCGACTCGATCAGCGACAAGGCGTAGACCTTTCGGAGCTCCTTCGACGGCCCGCCACGTCTGTCCGCGATCGTTGGTTAGGTAAGGTGGATTGCCATGCGTTGTCCAAACGATGGCGCTCCCATCCGCCGAAATCGCAATGGGCCCCGTGCCATGAACGGCTCCGTAGGGCAGGCCTTCGGCGGGCAAGGGCGGTTCGGCGGCAAACCCTTGCCAGTGCGCCCCGGAGTCCTCGGACCAGGCTCCCAAAATGCGATCACGACCGTACGTTGTGCCCGTTCGCACTATGACCGTAGGCATTTTTTCCGCGAAGTCGAGCCATTCCGTATTCTTGAATCCGGGTGCGTCGAAGCGAGCGGCGGGGGACAGGTTCAGATCGTCGTGGCAAAAGCCGTCGATATCGCCTAAGCCACTCAGCAAGTGCGGACCTCGCGGGGGACTTATCAATGCTAAGGGCACCGTCTCCTCGAGGCCTCCATCGTCAAATGACCAGCGAGTGGCCTTGCCACCGTCCGCGTCGGTAAGGTTTCGGCTGGCCCAGATGCCGTAGCCGGTCGTAAATAGGATGTGGTTCGAATCGAAGGGATCGATTTCGATGTCGCTGATCCAATGGTGGTGCATCGTCTTCGTGTACGGCGCCACCGAATGTTCCCACTCGGGGTTTCCGAGCAACGGTTTCCAGGTTAGCCCTGCGTCGGTACTCCGAAAAATCTCGTCATGGGGATTGCGGCGATTCCAAGTGCTTACGACCAGCGTTTTTGGATGCGCGGCATCGACTGAGACGGCTGCATAACCCAGCGTGTGATCGGGTGCCCTTGGTTTTTCCGGAGTGATATTGGTCCACTTCTTCTTCTTGATCTCGTATTTCCACACGGCGCCATCGCGCATTCCGTTGGGACCGGGCTCATCGCCATAAGTGATGTAGAGGACCCCT
This sequence comes from Myxococcales bacterium, assembly GCA_003154095.1. Lineage (GTDB taxonomy): Bacteria > Myxococcota_A > Polyangia > Polyangiales > Polyangiaceae > FEN-1139. The sequence continues at coordinate 3,063 of PMCK01000221.1, forward strand.
TCAGACGACAATGCGGCGTGGTTCGGGCGCAGCCCGAGCGGCTGCCCCGACACGGGCTTCCAGGTCTTTCCCGTGTCGTCACTACAAAAAAGACTT
>PMCK01000252.1 GCA_003154095.1 Myxococcales bacterium
GATAACGATCTCATTACCCTGGACGGTTCCAGAAGGAAACGCAAGATCACCTCCGAGTGCCGTGGTAAGCTCAGGCTTGTGGCTAGCCGTGGATATGAGGGACGGCGACAGTATCTGGCCGTCGAACCCCATTAGACCAATGTTCGCTGATTGAGTAAGATCGGTTGCTGCTACGACAAGACCTGTGCCCGCATGACCCGATTCTGTGGGTCGAATCACCGGCACGTCGCAAGCTGACGTTATCGCAAGTACGAATAGAAGTGCAGTCTTCATGGGTGTTGCTCCCAGTCGAATTCTGCGCCGAGCATCAAGGATCGAGGCGGTAACGGATAACCGACCACATCGAAACTAGGTTGATTGAACACGTTGTATACGGACGCCCGGATTGATAGCGGAAGATGACGCAGCATCAAGTTCATGCCAAGATCAAATGTCGTGGAATGCGGTACAATGATAAGACCTGTGGCATCCTGGTAGCGAGACCCTCTGTGGTTTCCGCGAATCGAAACGGCGGCGCGTGAGAGCCCAAGGGAATCCGGAAGGTGTGATGTGTGCAACTCAACGCCGAGATCTGCCACCAGCCGGGAACGAAAGGGTATAATATCGTTCTTTAGCGTTCGATTGGGAGTAACATCGCGAGGATCCAGCAACGTAACGTCGGACTCAACGCGAATATTGGATAGTAATTCGATTCCAATTGCGGTCTCAATACCTTGGAGACGGGCGGTACCAATATTGTATGGCTTAATTTGGCCGAAACTTGAATGCTGCCAACCTATGAGCTTGTCGATGTCCTGGCGAAACACGTAAGCCTCGAGCGCGACGGTTGCGATCTTCCCCTGAAACCGAAATCGTGTTCCAATGTCGCCATTGGAGCCTCTCTCAGCTGCAAGCGCGGAATTGCCCAATACCAGAGCAGATGTCCCATAGAGTTCGCCTAACGTTGGCGGCCGCGCATACGACCCCCAGTTGGACAACAACGTCCAGCCGTCCCGTATTTCAAATGCAACGCCAATCCTCTCCATTGGGTAAGTTGCTGCCGTATCGTGATAGATGGCTTTTGTAGCTTGAGTATCCAAGCGAGCGGAACCCAAAAGAGTGAAGGAATCGTGCGGCTTCCACTCAAAATTGGAGCCAAAGGCTCCCTGATGGCGAATCGCGTTGGTCGTATGCATACCCGGTCGATCCACTTCCAGCGTTTCAGCGTGCGCTAAGGCATGAGCGGCGATCGAGAGTTGATCCGCAATCGGCCAAGTGAAGTCGAGCCTCTGGGCCAGCCGACTCGATGTTGATGACAATGCGGAGGCGCCCAGCCCCAGCTCAAACGCGGGGTCATCGATTCGTACGGATGCTCGATGAAAACTTGTTGCGCTGGTCAGTTGGCACGGTCGAAGTTGAGAACAACCCACTGCAACACGCGACGACGCGCCCAGTAATTCTCGTGTGACATGCGCCCGAGCATGTTCGGCTGCGATGGCAGCCAAGCCGGTTATGCCTTGCTCACGATCGAATGCATTGGATATAAGCACGACTTGGCCCGAGTTTGGGAGCGCCAGTCGGTTTATTGCCCAGGCATCGGTGGTCACCTGGTCTGCATTTTTACGCGTAACCCAATGATCGTCGGCCGTTGTAAATGCGGTCCCCCCATTGTCGAGATATGCGTAGTTATTGAGGGCTGATTCGCGGCGCAGGGCAAACATTGCACCCGACCGGCTCGAACCCTGACCCGCAGCACCGTAGACGGAACGGCTGTCCCAGCTTCCTGCAGTGATGCCTGCGCGCGCTTCCGGGCCCTTGGGGTATCTGGGCTCAAAGAATACCGCTCCGCCGATGCCGAGTGAATCCGCATCCGGAGGGGTATGACCGCGGTAGACCTCTATTCGATCGAGCATCCAAAGCGGAATGGTTGAAAGATCGGCAGTTCCGGAGAGATCATCATTGAGCCGAATGCCTGCCAAGTAAACCGGTGTCTGTGCACTGGTCGTGCCACGGATGCTCGCGGTGGCTAGATCGCTTCCCCCGCCACTGCGCTGCACCTGCACTCCCGGGACACGAACTAGTACAGTGGCCGCTGTAGCTCCGGGTGAATCCAAATCGCTCCTACGCAAAACAGTTGACGCGGCCGTTGCATCGCGACCGGCAGTCCGATCGATTTGACTACCGTTTACCACAACCTCTGTGTCATCTTCAGCCCACGCCAGTGATGTCCGGATCGAAAGTGACAACAAACAAGCAGAAGACAATGTCCAAATCGAACTTCGGAACGCGCGTTTGATTGCTCGCTTCGAATTACGAATAAATTCCGCCAAATCAAGGAAATCCTTGAACACCCGAGTCAATTCAGGGCGCCACATTCAGCAGCCCTACCGCCTCCAGATCAAAACCTGCGCTGCCGGAGGTAGGGTAGGGGTCATATACGACATGTCCAAGACTGTCGCGGGTCCGACCGTCACCAATAATGTCGACTATTCGAACCGACGTTATGTGCGACAGATCCACGGTTCCTGCGAGCACTTCCGGCCTCGTTTTTAGCCAAGTGAGATCAAAAGGCGTACCGAAGCCGACGCGATACTTGCCCGCAAAACCCTCGAGTTGTTGGGTATCAAGCGTACCATAAGCACCCGCGGGTGCATCGACGAGGCTGGCCGTGTCAAATCGAACGAAATGCGAGTCGTCACTACTGACTTCTACGAATGCCAATTCCAGGTAGTTGTCGGCAAATCCATTTTCGAAGACGACAAGATCGTACCCAGGTCCATCGGAGAGAGTGGCGTCGAATCCTAGTGTAATTGTGCCCCCTTCGCCGAGGCTAACCACGTCATTCGTATTGTCAGTTGCGGGTCCAAGCGCCAAGTCGGGTGTCTGCCAAAACGCAGTGACGTTGGTCCCGTAGTTTATTGACTGAACATGAGTGGCCCAGGCGACGAAGCGATTGTCGTCCTTAGCGATCGCGGTCGATCCGCTCAGGCCCGCAGCGGGCGCAAATGAGGATCGGACGCTGTATTTCTGCGCAAATTCAACTGCTGTTGGACACGCTGTCGGTGACAATTCCGCGAATACGACGACGTCCGAGGGATCCGTTGGCAACGCTATATAATTCGCGGTAAGCCAAGCGGTCGGTATCGTCGAGTCTGATGCGCCGGTGCCTACTGCGAGCCCGTCGCTCGGGTTGGCAAATATGGGCAGCGACGCACCCGCCGGGACTGCCTCGAGTACCGGTGCGTAGGGGCTTGTACAGGACGCCAATGGCGGCACACCGGGTGCCACAATCAGTGGAACCTGCGCATCCGTGTCGGGTGGCACGCGATTTCCTGCGTCGCTGTCGCCGCTCGAGTAGCCACCGGTACCGCTTTGGATAACCTTCAGATCGCTACCCGAATTGCTCGGATGGTTTGGATCACCGCACGCCGTTACCGTGACGCACAAAACAAAAACAAAAATATGTAATAACGCTACCTTCATGCCGGAACCTCCGCGAATCATCCGTTGCGAAGGACCACGTCGTTGGTCTTGCGACCCACACGAACCTTATGTCGGGTATTCCGGCTTGCGCATCATTCTACTTCCGGCGCCTTCCCACGGCCTTTCGGCCGCAGTGGCAATTTGCCGGTTTCGTCCGCGCTTACGGCGGCGGGACCGCGTCGGCTTCTCACCGAGCTTCCCCGTCATGGGTTCTGACGTCGTCTAACGTTGCGTTTCTAGCAGCGCGGCCCGCTCCGGTCAATACGGGAAAATGTGAGGCTATTTGCTCAGCGGGTTCCAGTGGACATTAATTGCGGAGTCGAAAAACATTTTCAAATCGGACGCCAGGGGCGACACGACGTCGAGTTCCTGGTCCGTAAATGGATGGGGCATCACATAGCGGTGCGCGTGTAGCGCGTGGCGCGGGAGTTCGAGTAAAGATAGATCAGCTGAAGTTAGCTCACCATCGGCAGCACGTGCCAGAAGGCGTTCATCGGGGCCATAAAGTTTGTCGCCTACGACTGGGCAACCTACGCTCGATAGGTGAACTCGAATTTGATGCTGTCGCCCGGTGTGCAGCTCGCAGGCCACGAGTGCGAAGCGCCCCCGCGTTTCCAGCACGGTTACCGTGGTTTTCGCCTCGAGACCCGTTCCTTGAGGCGCGAGGCGCATTTTGACTCGTAGCGGGTTATCCACATCCACTTCCAGAGGCTGCTCGATGAGTCCCCCGGGCGGGGTTCCCCACGTGAGGGCCAGGTAAGTTTTCTGGACGGGGGCCGCAACCTTTGCTCGCTTTTCGAAGGCAACGCGCTCACTTCTGCGCATTTGCAGAAATGTCGCGTTCGAAGCGACAACCATGGCCTGCACACTGCGGTCTTCGAGCAGCCGTTTGAAGGCACGTTCCGATGGTCTCGACTTGGCAACCAAGATAAGTCCGCTCGTTTCGCGATCGAGACGGTGAATTAGAGACAGGAACTCATTGGGGCGCTGAATCTCAAGGCGTTTGATTAGCGTGCTGTGGTAGTAGCGCGCGGTTGGATGCACGGCTACGAATGGCGGCTTGTCGACGACGAGCAGCCATTCATCCTCGTATAGAATTATTAGAGGCGCGTCTTCCGCTTCCTCTTCGAATGGATTTCTCCATAGGATTACATATTGATCTGCTTGCACGCGACTATTGTGGCGAAGGCGAATGCCCTCCGGTGAATAGGCACTGTTTTGAATAATGGCCCGGGCTCGTGTGCGACTCGTGTTGCGAAGTTGCAGTTTTACAAATACGTCCAGTCGAGTCCCGGCGAATTCCGGTGGCACTCGGATCACTCTACGAATTGCGTCTTGGGGTACGCCTTGGGGACGAACGGTTCCCGGTGGGGCTTCGGCAAACCTAGACGAACGATGTGACCTTCGCTCGCTCGAATCTTCGTTACGCGGCGAACTCAAATCAGTGTATCTCCGTGCCGACACCTTGATCGGTAAATATTTCTAGGAGCAGGGCATGTCGACGGCGGCCATCGATAATGTGCACCTTTTCAACGCCTCCATCTACCGCGTCCAATGCACAACGGACCTTGGGGACCATTCCGTCCACAATCGTGCCCTCCGCAATTAGGCGCTCAATTTCGCCGGCGCGCAATGTGGCCAGCAGTTGCTTGTTCGCGTCCAAAACGCCATCAACATCCGTCATTAGGACAAATTTCGCCGCTCGCAGCGCCGCCGCCACGGCTGCCGCTGCCGTGTCCGCATTCACATTTAAGGCCTCCCCATTGGGTCCCACTGCAATCGGAGAGATAACCGGAATGAATCCTTCGCTGACCAACTTCTCGATCAAGCCGCAAGATACTTGCGTAATTTCACCGACGCGTCCCAAATCTACATCAACCATTTGTCCATCTGGCGTTCTGGACTCGACAGATTCAATGCGTTCCGCTCGCATGAACAGATCGTCCTTGCCTGACAATCCGACCGCGCGCCCGCCGAACTTGCAAATGTTTCCTACGATGTCTTGATTGATCGAGCCTCCGAGTACCATCTCGACGACGTCCATCGTTTCATCGTCCGTAATTCTGAGCCCGCCGGAGAACTTGGAGGCAATTCCAAGCCTTGTTAGTGTTTGACTAATTTGGGGGCCGCCACCATGCACTACGACGACACGAATTCCCACATACCGTAAAAGGCACACGTCGCGTGCAAAACTCTCCTTTAGCTCGGCGTCCACCATCGCGTGGCCGCCATATTTGACAACGAAGGTTCGTGCATGAAATCGCCGAATGTAGGGCAGCGCCTCATGCAGCACCGCAGCTTTGCTTACCAGCTCGTCCATGGAGGACGAGAGTAGTCCATGAGCGAATGCCGGCCAGCCTCTTTGACGATTATCCGAACCGCGAACGGCCGTTTCGCAGCAGGCTGCTGGAGCTCAAAAGCCCGGCCAATCGGGGTACCGGCTCATTGAATTCGCGACGTCTTTGGCTGTCCGTGGTAAACGGGCCCGAAATGGACATCTTGTTAGTCTCCTCCGAAATTGCTCCCTGGGTCCAGCACAGCGGCGTTGCAGAGGTCGTAGCGTCATTTAGCAAGACGCTGAAACATGTGGGCCACTCTGTGACCGTCGTGGTCCCTTATTCGGATGCGTATGAGGCGGCGGGGTTGCTCCTTGCTCGACGCCTCACTCCAATAAAAATCGAGGGCCACGAAGGTCTGACGGTATTTGACACTCAACTAACTTCGGGAGTAGGCCTCAGTCTCTTGTCCCTTGGATCGGCGGTGAACGGGCGACGTGATGTAACGTCGGCGGCGCTTTTTGCTCGTGCTGTAGCCGCATTGATTAAGGAACGACAAGGGCTCGGTCTTCGCACCGACATCGTGCATGTGCAAGATTGGTTTGGAGGATTGGTTGCATTGGCTTTGGACATGGTTGAAGGCCAAAGGCCACCCGTTGTGGTTTCCATCTACAATGTCGGTCAACAGGGCAACATCGCCTCGTCTAGCGAGGCCAGAGCAACCCTGGGTCCGATGGGCGAGATGCCTCAATTGAGCGTGGGAAGCGAATTGAACATATTAGCAGCAGCGATGCGCACGGCCAGCTGCGTTACGACCGTCAGTGACACCTATGCAACAATGCTCGGCGACCCCTCGGTTTCAGGACAATTGGCGCAAGTGGTTCATGAGCTAAAGACTCCTATGCTCGGTATTCCAGGCGGAATCGACTACGCACGCTACAATCCGGCAATCGATCCGTTGCTGGTCGCGCGCTACGATGCAGAGGACTTTTCTCAAAAAGGCACGTGTAAGACCGCGTTACAGCGTGAACTCGGGCTTGAGCTGGACCTAAATTGCCCAATGTTATTCGTTTTGGGGCCGCTTGGCGACGACCTCGGCGGGCGCTTGGCCGTAGGCAGCTTGTCGAAGATGCTGGATCAACCGCTGAGCTTGGTAATTGCGGCCCAATCGGGCGACAACGCGGAAATGGCAGATAGTGTTCGACAGCTTGCTCAAAAGTGGCCAAAACAGGTGGCATTACTTGCGGTCGATAGCCCTCAAGGTATCCATCGTGCGTTAAGTGCAGCGGATTTCGTGTTATTGACGACGGAGCAATCGCCGCTCGACTCCTACCATTTGTTCGCTCAGCGCTATGGCGCATTGCCGGTAGCAATCTCAACTGGCCTTTTTGCTAGCAGTCTCGTGGACTGTGACTCCAAACTAGAAACCGGAGACGCCTTTCTATTCGAAGACGCGACGATTGATGCACTTGCCGGTGCTGTGGCTCGGGCCGTCACGGCATGGGGACGCCCGGAATTTGACCGCCTGCGCCGTCGAACAATGCGAAAAGATTTAGGCTGGGAACGTCCTACCCGAAGGATGCTGCAGGTCTATCGTCAGATTTTGGGTATTCGTCTATAGCAAGCCGGCAATGATGCAGCTTCCCCGGTTCAGTCCGAGTTAGTCATTGCCCGCCGGGGACAATTCCTGCATTTGGGTTGGTATTCCGCGAACCAACTCGATCGCATTTGACCACCAACACAGGTGAAACACACAGAGTGCCAATATTGTGAGCTGATGCGCCAACAAGAGTGCCATGGTCCGGGTTGCCCCGTGCAGCCCGATAGATGCCAATGTGTATTCCACGATGGCTGGGGCCACGACCGCGGGCGCTGTCCAAAAGGCCGCTCCCATGAGGCACTTGCCCAGTCGTCCCTTCAGGCAGTTTATCGAGTGGGCTATGGCGTCCAGAGTTCCGCGATTAGACTGGACTGCTATGGCGCGTGCGAGGTCGCTTGCGACGAATGCGATGAATGTTGCGACCAATACCACTATAGCGAGCAGTACAATTGCAATGTCGGAGCCCCGTTCACCCAGCATTGGGTATACGGTAGCCGGTATTAGCAGGTACAACGTTTTAGCGAAAAAGAATACGGCAGTTAGACTTAACCAATAGACAACGCTTATTGCAAGTGTCGTTGGCATCATGCGCAATGAATTGCGAATCTGGATTGGCTCACTCGAGCCTTGGCGTTCGGTGAGCGCGCACAATGCGACAGTTGAGAAGGCTGATCCCGCCACCGCAAGGCCGATTACGAGCAGTAGATCACAGCCTAACCGCCGAGAAATTGCTTGCTCCTGCTCCGCGATAGTTCGAAGCAAAAGTGCTGCGCCTGGGGCAAATAGTTCCGAGTCCTTTTGCGGGTATGCCATTACGCTGTCCGTGCCCAGCATTTTGGCCCAATTCCAAGTTAATCCGATGGCGGCCAGTAGGCGGAGGATATACACGCCAAGGATTAATGCAGGGTGCCGCAGTACCTGACGCAGGAGGCAAAGAGACGGTGTCATGGCATAACCGCACCCAGCAGCCATTGAACCGAATAGGAGAGGCGATCAAGGAGTGCAATTGGCCTAGGGGGACTTTGCCGCCACACGGCGTTGTTCATGCGATTGGTCTCGACTTCGATCTTGCTTTCGGTATCTATTGCGATGACGTCCACCGGGCTCGGCGTCGCGATATTGAGCCAAGCCTCGGACTTTTCGGCCCCCCATTTACGATGCAGCACCTGCCCGTTGTGAAGTGTAAGGGACACCTGAACGGGGAACTGCAGGGTACCCTCGCGCAGTAGGTTCACCGACGTAAGCCAATGGCCTGCCGATTCGTTGCGGCTCGCGAGGTGTGTCGCCGAATAGTCCACCCAACCGTTGGAATACATTGCAACTCTGAGGTTCTTGGCTGCGGCTGAGCCCATTTCTGTTTCCACTGCCGCAATTAGGGAGTCAGGTGTGGGGTGGGAGAAGCGCTCGGAGTTAGCGTAGAGGCGCAGAGCGCGCTGCAATTTCTCCTTTCCGTATACATTGGCGAACGTATTCAATAGTGCTCCCGTCCGAGCGTAGATCGTCGCCGCCATGGCTGAAAACGAAGGAAATTCCGTGGCTGGCCTAGCGAGGGCCAACGCGTCGCTCCGGGTCGTGCCGATTGCGTCCGCGATTGCAGTTGCCGAAACCGTGACGCCAAAACCAGAAAAGGCAGAACCTTGGCCGAACATTTTAGAAAGCCCTTCAAGCTCCGCCCAGGTTGCAAGGCCTTCATCCAGCACAGGGAATTTAGCTTCGTCGTTAGCGATGACTCCGTAGAACCACTGGTGCGCAAGTTCGTGAAGCGAAACCGCCGCTATTGACCTAAAGCCGGACCAAGGCAAATACCAGGGACCGCCAGTCACGATCAGACCTGGATACTCCATGCCACCTGCCGGAGCCGCAACATCTGGCGGGTGGACGACGATCAGTTGACCATAAGGGTAGGATCCGAATAGCTCTTGAAAGTATTCGAGGCCGAATGCGAGGGTATCAAGCTCTTCGTTGGCGTTTCGCTGGTGTCCGGGAGGAGTGTAAATTCGCACGAGGATTCCATGCACGAGGTGCTCGGATTCGATGAATCGCTTCGCCATGAAGAAAGCGAAATCATGGGCTAAGCCGAGCCGAAAGTGCGAACAGACGTGACCTGGCGATGTATTGGTTACGAACCGATCGCCGGGTGCAGCCACTCCGTATCCTTCGGGTGCATCAATCGTAATGTCGTAATTGCCGAAATCTGCAGAGAACTCAGACAGTGGTTCATAGGCAAAGTGCCGCCAACTGCCGTCAGGCTCAAGTCGTGCCAGTTTCGGAAACCACTGTGTAAATGCGTGAAAATCTTCGACCCACCCCATCCTTTCGACCATGAAAGGAAGGTTGGTTACGAATTGCACATGCAAATCTAGCGTTTGATTGGGCCCGAGCGGCTCAGGTAACGGCACGCGCCGGTCAGTTGTGTCGTCCGGATCACCTGGAGTCGTAGCATCGGCGTTCATCCAAATATCCGTCCCATTCACATCGCCGATTGTGAGCTTTAGGATTTCGAGGTTTCCACGACCCAAGAGCTTGCTGCTCTTGGAGCGTCGAAGCGCGTCGTTGCCGCGTAAGAATCGGGTATTTTCGTTGGAAAACGCGTTGGGGTAGAGGTGAAACCAGAGCTCGCTCAAAGTTCGCTTGCTCGTATTTGTAAAACTAATCGTGCCGCTGGCATGGATGCTATGCGTGTCCGGATTGAAATGGACCGAAAACTGATAGGAGGCTACCGCACGGCCTTGGGTCGGCAAATCCGCGAAAGAAGTGTTAGGAGTGAAGGCCAACGCAAAGGCGAATAGACGCAACAGAAACCTCAAGCGGTTTCGACTGCGCAGCACGGCTTACCTCGTGCTGAGCAAAATTGCTCTTTGTTCACGAAGTGTGGCCAAGATTCGCAACGCGTCGAGGCGCGTCATACCGGAGATATCGAGAAGCTCTTCGATTGTTGACACGCCGTCAACCAGTGAAAGGAGAAAGCCGGCTCGGTGGTCCAGGTTGAGCCAACGCAATTCCTCAGCGGCTAGTACGACACTAATTACTTGGTCGAGCCCACCCAGACGCGACAGATACATTTGAGTCAGCACGTCTCGGCAACTAGTCGCATAACGCTGAGCATCTAGATCGGATGGATCCGAAGAAAGCAGGCCTTCCGCGATTTCGAGTGCCCCGGAGAAGTCGCCCATTGCGTATCGATCTTTCATTGTTGGGCGAGATGAATCTTCGTCGGGTGGCAATGTTATGACACTCAGAGCGTCCGCCTCGGTGTGGCGCTCCGGGTCGTCATCAGTCGGAGCTACAGTGCTCTTGAACGAGGCAGCTTGCTCCGGTGGCTCGGTTGGCGTGAGGTAAGTGTCCGGATGATTCTGATCCATCTCTGAGATGTCGAGAGCCAACGGATCCAGTTGACTGCTCAAAGGAGCTGGCGGACGCCTCAATAGAGAAAGATCCGGGCTGTTCGATGTCCGAAACGTCGGCAATGGTCCGTATGCTTCGATACTCCTGGCTGCGCTTCGACCTTGGGGCATCGTTGGGGGACCTGTTAGGGAGGGATTGCTCGACGGTGGTGTCGAACTAGGCGGAACTTGCTCAAGTTCTTCCGCGTCTACCTGCGCCATCGCGCGCGCCACGAATAGCTCCATCGGAATTTCGGGTATTGCAGTAGGCCTGTCCCCTTCGTCGAGGTCGAGGTCCAGTTCCAATGGCGAGAGCAGCGGTCGGATTGGCCGATTCCCCTGTGCCGTCATATCGTCATCCCAACTAAAATCCAATTCACCTAGCTCGGGCGGCATTGAGCTAGGCCGCAGGGAATCAAGCTTATCCAACGTATCGAGCGGAGCCCGACCGCGGGGTGGCTTGGATGGGTGACGCTGATCGGCAGACATTGGTTTGGCGCTAAAACAATCGACCGGCTTCCGATTTAGGTTCCTCTCGAAACCACTCCTCTAAACATGCGTATTGTTCGTTCCAACATATCGACTTGTTCCCGAACGGCCCCAGTGTCTTTGCGTTGCACGGCCTGACGCGCACGCTCGACCACGCTGCGTGCCTTTGCAAGTGCATCGCGTCCGAAATCCGATGCTCCGACGACTCGCTCGACAATCGGAAACATTGACTCGACCTCTGACATTAACGATTCGGCACGCTGTCGCTCAGTTTCGAAGGCTTCGTCCGTGCGACGCTCCACCATGTATTCTTGAGCATTCTGCATCATGCTCTTGATTTCATCCGTGGTGAGGCCGCTGGTGGCAGTCACTTGAATGGACTGCGCCTTGCCCGTTTCCATATCTTTGGCGCTCACACTTACGATACCGTCCGTGTTGATGGCAAAAGTCACTTCGATCTCAACTTGCCCCTTGGGTGCGGGTTTGAGCCCAGTCAGCACGAATTCGCCGAGTAATTCGTTCTCGTCGGCTTTCTGACTTTCGCCCTGCATTACTAGAATTTTTACAGCCGTTTGGTTGTCACGACTGGTGGTGAAAATCTTGGCGCGGCTCGTCGGAACGGTGGTGTTCTGCGGGATTAGTTCTTCGAAATGACTGCCGACCGTCATGATTCCAAGATCGTGAGGGGTTACGTCCAAGAGCACCATCTCGTGACGCTCCTCGACCAAGGCCGCGCCTTGAATAGCGGCCCCGAGCGCAACTACCTCGTCGGGATGGACTCCCTTGCCCGGATCCTTGCCGAAGAGCTTCCCGACCGAGCGCTGCACGGCTGGCATGCGAGTCATGCCGCCGACGAGAATGGTTTCGTCGATCTCGTCGATCTGTAACTTGGCTTCTTGGAGAGCCTGCTGCGTGATCTGAATTGTTCGCGCTACGAGATCTGCCGTCAGTTCCTCCAACACTTGACGTGTCAAAGTGCGCTGGAGATGAAGGGCCTCATTTCTGCCTGTCGAGATGATAAAGGGCAGATTGATCTCGGTTTCCACCACGCTTGAGAGTTCGCACTTGGCTTTTTCCGCCGCGTCACGCAGACGTTGCAAAGCCATTCGGTCTTGCCTCAAGTCTATTCCATGTTCCTCATGGAAGCCCTTGACTAGCCAATCGATGACTCTGCCGTCGAAGTCCTCTCCGCCAAGGAAGGTGTCGCCGGTCGTGGCAATTACCTTGAAAACGCCATGCGAGCCGATTTCCAGAACGCTAACATCGAATGTGCCGCCTCCTAAATCATAGACGACAATGGTTCGATCGAAGCCCTTCCCAAAGCCGTAAGCCAGCGAAGCAGCAGTCGGCTCGTTGATGATTCGAATGACATCTAGCCCTGCTATCTGTCCCGCATCTTTGGTTGCTTGGCGCTGATTGTCATTGAAATAGGCAGGCACCGTGACTACCGCCTTACTTACGGGACCGCCCAGGTAGTCTTCGGCTATGACCTTCATCTCCTGCAGTACCATCGAACTGATTTCGGGGACGCTGAAGGTCTTTTCTCGAAGCTTGATTCGCACGTCACCATGCGGGCCTTCGATAATCGTAAAGGCGCTCGCGAGCAGTGTGTTCTTAACCTGAGGCGAACTCCACTTGCGACCGATTAGGCGCTTTGCGGCATACACGGTGTTCTCGGCATTGGTAATCGCTTGGCGCTTGGCAATGTGCCCGACCAGCCGCTTGCCAGCCTCCGTTACAGCCACGATGCTCGGCGTCGTTTTGTAACCACCACGATTGGGGACTACGACTGGCGCATCGCCTTCCATTACCGCAACACACGAATTTGTAGTCCCAAGGTCGATTCCGATAACGCGCTCCATGAGTACCTTTCTGCTCTAAGTGCCGCTGCGCTCCAGGCGGCGGCGCAATTCCCGAATGCTATCATCATTTGGCATCAGACGAGACGCCCTGTCGAGCTCGGCCGAAGCACTGGCAAAAAGTTGTGCTTCTAAGTAAATTTCGGCCAAGAGCGCGTGCAAAGGGGCACGGTCTGGGGTGATTTCAAGCGCTTTCTTGGCCATTTCTGCTGCGGATCTGAGATCGGTCTTGTCCTGCAGAGCGCAGCGCGCAGCGCGTTCCCACAATTCAGCGCTCGGACGGGCTTGAGCGGCGTGTGCAAAGTTCCTACACGCCGTTGCCAGTCGGCCGTGTTCCTCTTCGTACTTTGCCTGTTCAAGATAGCGATCGGCCAGTACGGAATTTGCCAGGAGTTGGACTTCCGCCAAGTGAGCGGCAATCGATGTATCGTCCGGTGCCAAACGCTGGGCTATCCGCAAGGCATCGCAGGCAGATACCGGATCATTTTTAGCGAGAGCATCCGTGGCTGCTTGCAAGTGGGACTTCAACTTTAGTTCCCTCGCATGCCGCAGCCGAGTTTCATAGTGATGTCGGAGCCCATCCGCTGCCGTCGATAGATCGGGACTTGATGAGCGTGCCGCCGCGCTAGGCCCGGCAGAGGTAACCCGCGAGCCGGCCCCCGAACGTCTCAAAGCATTCGCGAGTGCCTGGCGCCGCTCCTGCTCTGAAAGTACTCTGATGTTTTGCATGCTCATTGAAACCGAGTGGGTGGCGGGCGCTGGTTGCTCTGCGACCATGGGAGGCGAGCTGGACGTCGCAGAATCCGCCAGGCGCATAAGCTCAGATTCCAAACGATCCAACTCGTCCGGCGTGACCCGCATGTCCAGTGCTCGCTGAAGGTCTGCAACTTGCTGCTGACTCTTCAAATAGGCGTCGTATTTTTCACGCGTTTCTCGGCGCGAGAGCGCATCGTAAGCTTCGGTTATATGCGCAAAGCAACGTTCGGTCTTTTCCCTAAAATGCCCGATATTCTTTCCAAAATACTTATCGGGATGAATTATTGCGACAAGTTCGTAATAGGCGGACTTGATCTTCTTACGGTCAGCATCTTGCGACACGCCGAGAGCGTCATAGTGATTCAGCGAATCGATTCGATAGTATCGGTCTAGGATCAGTCGCCGCTTAGAAACATCCAGGTCGAAATCACCTTCGAGTTCGGCTGCGTCATACGGGGGCGGACCGGAGTATGTTAGGCTGCGAATACCCGATGAACCTGCGAGTTCGGTCTGCGAATGCAGCACGGCCCCCGGGAAACTTATTGCTCCGAGTTCTTGCAGACGGGAAAGTGCATGCCTCACTCGCTCCACGGGCAGGCCCGTTGCGTAAACGATGTCTTGTTCGCTGCTTCGCCCATCTACCCGGGAAAGGATAAATGCTTCCTCCGGCCCAATGGCAAGTTTGAGAATATTAACGCCTTCCACTAGGCGCGGCTTGGTTGCATCAGGTGCCGTATTCACGAGAGTCTAAACAATCTCTAGTTTTCGCTGCAGTCTACGCTGACCCATGTCGCTTCTCCAAGTCCTCACCTTCGGTTACGGCTGCCTTGGAGTCGAGTTCAAGAAAGTTCTTGTGGTGCAGTCTCATTGCACTGAGGCGCATCCACAAACTTGGCATATTGGTAGGCCAGCGGGACGTTTATGCGGCCGGTGGGTCTAGGTGCCCCTGGGAATGAATTCAAGCGTGCTAACGGGAACGGGGTTCTGGCAGGATGGGCGCGCACTGCAAAGGTCACCGGCGAGGTAACTTGAATCGAATCGTAACCTTCGCGTTAAGTACGCTGCTTTTTTTGAATGCGTCGGCCTGTCGACGCAATCGATTCCCGTTGCGGCGCTACTTCATGGGTCATGGCCATGTAACGAGGACTGCCAACGTTCATCGCAAGGCATTAACCGAGGTAGCCGTACCAGCAGGGGCTTTGGCCCAGGAAAGTCCCAACGAGCAAGGTGATTTGTCGACGCCCGAAATGGACTGGTACCCTTGGATCAAATATTCGCCCTCAGGGCGTCCCAAGGCTCAATCCGCATTGAAGCAAAGGTTCCCTGAGCCCCAGGGTTATCAGCGCATTGCCGTAAATCCGGAAACACTTGGCGAATGGTTGCGAAATCTACCGATCGCCGCGCCCGGTACGGTGGTAAACGACGTCAACGGAAAGGCCGCCATCGTAACGTTAGCGGGATTCGTAGCGGCCGTGGTTGCGATTGATATGCACGCTGAAGAATCGGCGGACGCATTGTTGCGATTGCATGCTGAGTGGAGGTTCTCCAAAGGCGATCGCGAATCGATCAGTTACGCGTCAAATTCGGGGCGTGTGATGCCATTTAGCCGCTGGATTGGCGGCGAACGCATCGTGCTCAAAAAGCAGGACTGGGACTGGGCCGTTAAAGTTGCGCCTCTGAGCAATCCAACTTATATGGATCTCAGGAATTTCCTGGACGCAGCGTATCAATGGACTGACCCACGCGCGCTGGCGATTCAAGGTAGAGTGCTCGACGCAACGGATGTTGCGCCGGGCGACTATTTTGTTCACGCGGGCAAGGATCCAACTCTAGTCATAGTACTCGACGTTGCGAAGAACTCCGCGGGCGAGCCCGCAATGCTGCTCGGTCACGTAGCGTCACCGCATCAGAGCCTCTATGTGATGCGCGCTTCTAAGGAAAGCGCCTGGTTCGTGCCGCGCGCCAGTCAAGAGATCGCCGCACCGGGGCTGAAGCCATTCGTTTGGAAAGAGCATCATCGGCTGCCTAAGGCGATGATTGGGAAGCCGTTCTGAAGGGGCGATTGATGCTTTCCTGCAAGCCGACAATTGCCGTCCCAGCCGCCTCCCAAGCTAACGACGCATCCACTGCAACCGTATTCAAGGTACCCACCGTTGCGAGGATACACGGTTTGATGGGATGTCCGCCGGCAAATCCTTCGTAACTTTGGCGCCATCGAGCTGACATATCGATCGTACCCGGTCAGCGTACACACTTTGCGGATGGGCAATCAGGTAGGCATTGCCTCGAGCCCTTGCAGTGTCCGTATCTGCGAGTTGGCAATTGGCCATAACCCGAGCTGCCGTCCGCTCTTCGAGAAGTTGTCCCTTGGGGAATCTTTGATCCAAATCGCGCAGAAGCCCGAGAGCCACCAGCGGGTTGCCGGCGCGAATCGTGCGCTCGGCTCGGCGCAACAGATCGAGCTCTTCGGAGAGTGAATTATCCACCGTATTCGCGCTCGGCGCCGCACTTGCCGTGACTTTTGGTCGCGTGCCGCTGTGACCCCATTCAGAAGAGGAAGCTAAGGAAGACGGGTCAAGTTTGATGTCAGCGGGAACGGGTGGGGGAATGCTGGTTGATGGATCTTTTGAGCTGGGAATGGTGACAGCTACGGTTTTGGTAATGAGGGGACGCGCCCGATATCCCTTGTAATATCCCGCGCCAAACGAAGCAGTTCCGGCTACTAAAGCAGCCGCCCAGAGCGCAACGAGATGAGAATTGAGCAGGTGTCGCAAAGGATGCACTTTGGCGACCGGAACCGAAGGAATCGCCGCTGCCGCGGACAAAAGTGCGAACTTCGCAGTCAATTGTTCACGCAATCGCACACGATCACTAGCAGTAGGTTCAATCGCCTCGCGGGCTCTGGCCATTAGCTCGAGCTCAAACCTGGAAATGTCGTTCATGGCAAGGCCCCTTGGCCATTGGCCGAAAGGAATTTCTGCAGAGCCCCCTCCGCAGCGTGAAGTCTGGAATATACGGTATTCGTAGGGATTCCGAGGGTTGTCGCGATTTCCGGCGCGCTCATGCCTTCGATGCGACTAAGGACATAAGCGGCGCGCTTGGCCTCGTCGAGGGTGTCGAGAAATCGGCTAACTACGGTCCATACTTGCGCTTGTTCCAATTGATCGAGTGGCCCTGGTGCGGACTCAGGCCAGCTTGGATCCAGCGGCAAAAGGCCTCCTTTGCGGCGCTCGCGACGGCGATAATTGGACGCCACGTTGCAGGCGATGCCGCATAGCCAAGTCTTTGTGCTCGAACGGGCTTCGAAACCACTCAGTTGTCGATACGCTGCCATGAACACATCCTGCACTGCATCGTCAGTTGCGGTTGCCACGACACCGAGTGCTCGGAGCATGCGCCAGATCAGCCCAAAGTGTTCGTCATACAGCTCGTCGAAATCGACTGGCGCGCATTCACGGGCGCCACTGCTGCGATCGAGATTGGGCTCTTGAATCGATTCGACCATCGTTAGCGGCAATTGGGACACATCGCCCGGATCCGAACATGAGTGTCCGGAGACCGGTAAATCCTTCATCACCATAGCAATTCGAGCGCAGCCCCGAGTCGCCCTAAAACCGGCTCTGGTTGGTGGACCTTCCCGAGACCGGTAACCAAAAATCCTTATGAATCAAGGGCATAGCCAGCGTGCAAGCTCCGAACAGGCGTAGTGAATCGTCAAACAGTGGCCCGGAAGACTCCGGGTCGATTCTGGGCGCGAACCAACTCGAGCTCCGGTCCACCAGCAAAGACGCGTGGACTCGGGTGACTTTTTTTGGGGCGCTGCGGCACGAGAAAGTTTGGACTCGACGGGCTTCGCTGGCTCCGGTTTTGCTACCGTTGCTGCGGATCTCAAGTCGATCGCCGATGTTCCATTATCTGCAGTTGCGGCATGGCATTCCTTGCCGTGCTTGCCCGATCCAACTTGCCGGTCGCCGTGACGGCGAACTCCGTCATTATTGCCAATGCACGTGGGCGCTTGAACGACGCAAGGCGCTCGCTCACTTGCCTTTCGAACTCCACCAAGTCCAGCACGAAACCTTCGCGCAAGATAATTGCCGCAGCCACCTGCTCGCCCTTCACGGCCTCGGGAACGCCGAAGACGCAAGCGCGTTCGATAGCCGGTATTGTCTCGAGCACGAGTTCAACCTCCGCGGGGGCGACGTTCTCGCCTCCGGTGACGATGCGATCCGAGGCGCGCCCCACTACCGTAAGCCGACCGCTTCCGTCCAGTCGTCCCCAATCCCCCGTGTGAAACCAACCATGGCGCAGCGGTAGTCCAGTCGTATTCGGGCCTCGCATCGAGTCGACCTCTGCGATTTCCCCGACGTACCCATCGAACAACATGGGACCGCGCACGACTATTTCGTCGTTGATAATCTTGAGTTCCAGCTGCGAAAGGGCAGGGCCCACGTCGTGACAGGGGCCTATCAGCGATCTCAAGTCGGATGGCAGCTGAGTTGCAATCTGTGAGGCCGTTTCCGTCATACCGTACGTAGCAAGCACAGGGATGCCGCGGGTTCGCGCGGCTGCAATGAGCCAGGGATCCGCATGCATCCCTCCCACCAGTAATATTCGTAGTTTGGTTCGGTGAAGGTCGAAGTCCCCCGCTAGCAACCGATGTAACTGCGTGGAAACGAGACTGACGAGCGTAATGTCATGCCGATCAATCAGACGCGTCAGTTCAGCTGCATCACCCCTCGGTTCGCCGAGCACTACGGGATGTCGAGCGAGCAAACAACGGGTTGCGATTGAAAGACCCCCAATATGACACAGCGAAAGGGACAGTAACCAACGGTCGTCGTCCATCCAGCCGAGGCGGTCTGCACTCGCTTCTGCAGCGGCGACAAGGGCTTTTTTCGAAAGATTTGCGATCTTTGCGCGACCCGTGGACCCGCTCGTAGCCACCAGCACCGCCGATGACTGCAGTTCATTACCTTCAATGGTGAAACTTGCCTTACCCGTAACACCCAATTGTCCCTCAACGAGCGATAATTCAGTAGCACCAGCCTGCTCGATCATTGCTCGATGGTCGGAGGTGAGTAGTCGCGGATTCAGGGGTAGGGCGCTCTGCCCCAGTTCCAAGAGGGCATAAAATAACAGCAATGAATCTAGGGACGGCTTTGCCACGAAGGCTACCGGTTGGCGCCGAGACGAGACAAGCTTGTTGATTTTCTCGGCAAGTTGCTGGACCTGCACTGAAAGCTGGGCGAATGTGAGCATTTGCTCGCCGGCAATGACAGCCAGCTTTGAAGCAGAATCGCGGGTGGCGGCACTTACGCTGAGCATGGTGCTTCCTCCCGATCGAGAGCTAGACCCGGTTCATCCGTCAACCAGAATTNNCCAATGCCAATGCACCCGCCGCTGACAGGGCTATCGGCCCGTCGAAGAGATGTGAAACAACGACATGCAAACCCATCAGTCGAGCTCGGGCGGCCATACTGATGCAGCGGGTCATCCCTCCCAGTGCCATGGGCTTGAAGACCACAACGCTGACGTTGAGGCGTGGCAAGTACGGTGCATAGTGATCGAGCGCATAGCGGCGTTGTAGACTCTCGTCGAGCGCGAGGGGG
This sequence comes from Myxococcales bacterium, assembly GCA_003154095.1. Lineage (GTDB taxonomy): Bacteria > Myxococcota_A > Polyangia > Polyangiales > Polyangiaceae > FEN-1139. The sequence continues at coordinate 19,435 of PMCK01000252.1, forward strand.
ACCGGACTGCCATCGAGCTGCTCGAGCGCGCCCACCTCGAAAGGCTCTTCGACGAATTCCGGATCGAATTCGACCAACTCTTCGAGCAAATGGGCGTTGGCGAGAGTCCACCCGCGATTGATGTCAAGTCGTAAGCGGGCAGCGTCCCCGATTGCGTCACGCAGGGCTCCCAATCGCGCTTTGTCCACTTCCCATTGCTCAGCTACGCCGAGTTTCACCTTCAATGTTCCATACCCGGCGGCTATCGCTCCCCTTGCGGCAATCACCAGCTTTTCGGGAGTTTCAGCCGAGATTAGCGCTGCTAGTGAAACATGCGGCTTGACCTGTTGACCCGTGGCCGTCGCCAACCATTGAGCGGCAGAAACGCCCATTCGCCTGGCGGAGCGATCGACGAGCGCAGTCTCGAGCGCATGACGCGCCGCAGGTAACTCCGACGCACTCAGGGACACTGCAGCTTTGAGTTCCGAAAGATCTGCGGCGTGAACGTCCTCGAAAGCGACATCGTGCAGGGCCCGCTCGCATGTAAACAAACTGTCGGGCGAGAAACCCGGAAGTGGGCTACACTCGCCTATCCCAGGCGGCCCGTCACCGCCGCCGATCATTATTCGCAGGCCCTGGCGGTCGTGTGTGAAGTGGCCAGTCCCACCGACGGGAATCTCGAGCTGCGTGCCGAGCCGCTCCAACGTGAGCCAAAGAGGGTTCACCACTTTGCCCAAAACCCCATGGAAAAAGCTGCACTAAATAGCAGCATAAGTTGAGCTGTTCGCGCCAAGAGCGCGTTGAGCCCGGTGCCGCGGGTGCGAGCAATCTTGAGGAACGTGCGAACCGCGAATGGCACCGTCAATAGCGGCGCCAATACCGACACGGGCGCACCGCGGGCGACCCAAAGCTGGACGGGCATTACGTAAGCCACGGCCAGCAACGTAGCATATTGGGCCAGGCAAAATCGCTCTCCGAATCGAACCGCGAGGGTGCGTTTTCCGGCCCGATTGTCCTGTTCGATATCTCGAAGGTTGTTCACAATCAGGATATTGGCCGCGAGCGCCCCCTGGCTTACCCCAGCGTACCAGGCGATGTTTGGCAGGTACCCCAGTTGCACGAAGGCAGTACCGGCTACGGCGACCGGGCCGAAGAATATAAACACGAATAAATCGCCAAGACCATGATACCCAAGCGGAAAAGGCCCCGCCGTGTACGCTATTGCCGAAACTGCCGCCAACACGCCCAATACCGCAATCGACGGGCCGGCAACTCCAACTAGATAGGCTCCGGCGCACAGGGCCAAGAACATCACGACGCCCAGACCGATGCCAACCTCGCGCGCAGACAGTATTCCACTGCTGACGACTCGCGTGGGCCCGAGACGGTCAGGTTGATCCGCGCCTTTTTCATTGTCGAATATGTCGTTGGCCAAATTGGACGCGACTTGAAGCATCAATGCACCCACAAGCGCAGCAATTGCCGGACCGAAAGCAGCTCCACCCTGATAGGCGGCGACGGCAGTTCCTAGCATCACAGGTGCAACGGCCGCAGGCAATGTCTTAGGACGGATAGCGATTAGCCAAGCCCTAACGGGGTCCATATTCGCCTTCAAGGAAATCGCGGAAACTTACCAAAATTGGGCGGGCGTTTCTCCAAGAATGCGTTCTTTCCTTCACGGCCTTCTTCGCTCAGATAGTAAAGCAGCGTTGCATTGCCGGCGAGCTCTTGAAGGCCGGCTTGACCATCGCAATCCGCGTTCAGGGCGGCTTTTAGGCAACGCAGCGCAAGCGGGCTGTTTTGAAGAATCTCACGACACCATTTGAGCGTTTCTTCCTCGAGCTTGTCGAGCGGCACGACAGCGTTGACGAGCCCCATGTCCAGCGCTTGCACGGCGTCATACTGCCTGCATAAAAACCAGATTTCTCGGGCCTTCTTTTGCCCGACGATTCGGGCCATGTACGATGCGCCGTACCCTCCGTCAAAGCTGCCGACCTTTGGCCCGGTTTGGCCGAAGCGAGCATTATCCGCGGCTATTGTCAGATCACATATCATGTGCAGAACGTGACCGCCGCCAATGGCATACCCAGCAACCATTGCGATAACTGGCTTAGGAAGCGTACGAATTTGCCTTTGCAGGTCTAGGACGTTTAGCCGCGGCACTCCAGACTCGTCCACGTAGCCACCCACCCCGCGAACCTT
>PMCK01000400.1 GCA_003154095.1 Myxococcales bacterium
CTTCCATCGCTGAACGCAGCTGAACTCGCTGCTGCGCGTCAAGCGTCCGACAAGTTCCCACCAGTAAGAGTGGGGACCTGTCGAGCAATCGGCACAAGAATTCAAGCAGCTCGAGTGCAGCAGCGTCCGCTAGGTGCAGGTCCTCGAACACCAGAACCAGTGGGATAGACTCGGCTACTCTCTGCCAGAACCGCGCTGCGGCTCGCATTACCCGAAACGTTGAATAACGATGTGCTGCCACATTCTCGTGCCGATCGACCATTGCAGTACTAGTCCAGCCGTACGGAAGAAGTGGACGAATGTCCTCGAGAACGTCGCCAGCAAACGTCTCAATCCAGTCACGACCCCGTCGCTCGGCAAGATTCTCCAGAAGTTCTGGCCACGGCCAGAATGGCTCGGTACCCTGAGCTTCCCAGCTTCTGCCAAATAGAACTTCCGCGCCCTGCGATCGAACTGCCTCAGCGAACTGCTCCACGAGTGCTGTCTTGCCGATCCCCGGAGCCCCGCTAATGAGAACGAACTTACCGTGACCGCTCCTAGCATCGTCGTAGGCTGAGTTGAGCTCGGTAAATTCGACTCTGCGGCCCGCGAAGATGTTGCCGTTGGTCGGCTTCGACTTGATTTCCGCACTTGCGCGCGCGCGAGGCGCCGCAGGTTCGATCTCGGTGGATGCGGATTGGCTTGAGTTTTCCGACGACGGAACTACGACCACTTCTGGCAGAAAACGGAATCCCTTACCCCGGATCGTGACGATCATTTTCGGGTCAGTCAGATCGTCTTCAATGGCGAGTCGAGCTTCGCGAATCACCCTGCTCAAGGCGCCATCGGAGATAGCAGCTCCCTCCCAGGGCCCAGCCACCAATTCGTCCTTCGTCACAAGGCGATCCCGATTGTGTGCGAGATAGCACAAGGTGTCGAACACACGCCTTTGGATCGGGTGCGCTTCCCCGTTGCGCCTTAGCTGGAACCTCGACTGATGTGCTCTTGTGGAATCCAGCGAGCGAACTCGAATTGCCGAGGCTCGGGCGACGGTTGCCAAAACACGTGCTCACGGTGAGCGAAGCCGAGCAGGTGCTCGAACAGCCCGATGTCAACGATGCGATTGGGCTAAGAGACCGCGCCATTCTTGAAGTCTTGTACTCGACGGGCATCCGACGCATGGAGGTCTTGAATCTCTGCATCTACGACCTCGATACCGAGCGAGGGACGTTGATGGTGCGGCAGGGCAAGGGCAAAAAGGACCGGATGGTGCCGATTGGTGAGCGGGCAGTGGCGTGGTTTGGACGGTATTTCAACGATGCGCGGCCCGCGCTCGTGGTGCCGCCCGACGATGGCACGCTGTTTCTCGGGGCGACCGGCGAGGAGCTGAGCCCGAATCGATTGACGCAGTTGGTGCGGGGTTACGTGGACGCAGCCGACATCGGTAAGCGCGGGGCGTGTCACCTCTTCCGCCACACGATGGCGACGCTCATGCTCGAGAACGGTGCCGATATTCGCTACATCCAGGAGATGCTGGGGCACGTGGAGCTCTCGACGACGCAGATATACACGCAAGTGTCGATTCGGCGGCTCAAGCAGGTGCACACGCTGACGCATCCTGGAGCGCGGCTCGGCGATCACGGTGAAACCGCTTCCGAGGCAGCACTCGACGCCGTCGATGAACCCATCATCGAACGGCCCTCGGTTGTCAAAGCCAGTGTCACCGCCGAAGAACTCATGGTGCGATTGGCAGAGGAAGATGATGAGTTTTGTTATGACGGCACACTCGAACGTCGCGGTGCGAAGCAGCGGTGCGTGACGTCATTGGCAAACGCCGAGGTGCGCGCAGCGTCGCGTGACGTCGGGGTCGCGCAGCCGCCCACCCGTGTCGGCGCGGCTCGGCACCTCGCATAAGGCCGCCTTATGCGAAGCGGCCCGCATGCCGGGGGCTGAATGCGATGGGGATATCGATGGGTTTGACCACAGCGATGCGCGCCCCCGGCCCGCGTGCGTTTCCGAGCCGGCCTAGACATAATCCGGGGGATTATGTCTCCTCGGGCGGGCAACTGCGCTCATGCGGGTAGCGTCGAGGAACGCAGGTCCACCCACCCCCACGCGTCACGGCCCAGGCCAGGTTTGGGCCCCCCCCGGGACCCTCCCAAACCTGGCCTTGTTTGCGTCGCGGCCCCGACCACGGGCATCGAGACACGAGACGCGATATCCTTAGCCCCATGCAAGCCCTCAAGGCGCATGTCAGAAGTGGTCGCATCGTCGTCGATGAGCCAACGGATTTGCCCGAAGGTACGGAAGTGCGATTAGTGCTGCCCGAAGACGGCGACGATTTCGACGCCGAAGAACGTGCAGCGTTGCATCAAGCCCTTGCTCGTGGCTCAGCTGACATAGCAGCGGGGCGAACGGCAGATGCCCTAGAATTCCTGGAAACCTTGGATGCTCGACGGTGAAGTTACGACTCTCCGAAGAAGCGCAGAAGCAAATTGAGGAAATCGATGCTTGGTGGCGCGAAAATCGTCTCGCGGCACCATTGCTGTTTCGCCACGAGCTGCGCGAAGCAATTCTCCAAATTGAGGCCAGTCCTGAGTCTGGAACACCGTATCTGAGAGCCGAGAAACCCTATCGCTGGGTTTTGCTGCCGAAGACGCGTTATCTGCTCTACTACGAGTTTGAAAAGGAAAACGGAGTGCTTGCGGTCGCGTCCCTTTGGAATGCTCGTCGAGGCAGCGGCCCGAAGCTGTAGCGTTTTCTCTTTAGTCGCCCAGCCAGAAGGCGGCTAAACTCGGGAACCGTGACAGCCCTCATTCAAGCCTTGATGCACCTCAGTCGCCCGCGCTGGCTGGGTGTTGCATTTTGTGTGTTGGCGATGCTTTGCTCAACGATGCATGCATCGGCGTTGACAAGACCAACAACGAACGATCGCGTCAACGCGACCACCGTCGCTGCCACGAGCGCGTCTGCATCAGTGCACGAGCAGACAAAAACTCGCGTCTGGGGTTTCGAGCAAAATTCCCCACTGAACGTCTGCGCAAACGCGCTTGCAAGTGCTGAAACGCACAGCGAATTTCGAGTGCTCAGCACGAAGCGGCGTCGGTTTTCTCTCATGCTGCAGAGGGACTAGGAGTGACAGAAGAGACGGTTTCTGTTTTCCATGGTAGTATCGACAACGGAGCCAATATTCTTCAATACGGTTTGGACGCTGCACGAGCCCCGACTTTCGTCTCGACAGATTGGGCTGCGGCTGAGAATGCGTTGATGAGTCATCCAGACGCAATTCCTGGACTTGGAACCATAATTGAGTCTCGAATACCTATGTCGCAATTCGAGTCTGTCCTCGCACCATTTGAACGCTCCTACAGTGGGTTCTACCCATACGGTCTGCAATCAACGGAGATCACCTTGCGAACGCCAGAACAGATTCAACTCTTTAACCAATATATGGTGACACCATGAGCGCATTGCAGGATTCGTTGAATGGTTTGTTCAGGTTCTTGGAGAAAGCGGGGCAAGCACCGCCAACACAGGACGCATGGGTAGTTGAACTTGGAGCTGCTATCGGTGTCGACGACCGCGGACGGCTGCGTGTGAAACGGGCAGACTATCGTGATCCGACGGACTACGAGGCTCGTTTTCAAGAGCTGCTAATGTCAGGGCTACCGTGGATCAACGTGAGCTGCTATGGAATGGACGATCAGAAGTTGGTTGTTGCTATCGAGATTCCCGGGAATAGTGACCGCCATGCGAACCGAACGTCCATTAACTACTCAGGGCCACCGAGGGCCGTGTGTGATCACGGCTGGGATGCGAGGGAGGCGCTCGCAATTGAATGAGCTTGGTGCCGCTTACAGTTTTTTCGGCTAACCTAGACGCCACCCGGCTAAGGGGGCAAGGCTAAACTGCAAGCGCGCGTATGCGCGAAGGAAGTTGACGCACAGGGCGAGCGAGGGTCGGAGATGGCCGTAGCTCGCCCTCGTCAGTTTCAGCATAGTGGGTGCGTCGATATACGCCTTACCGGAATTCGGTGCCGATGCGTTGGCAACGGAAGAAAGTCTTGAATCGACAATACTTAGTGGGCACGGGGGATTTGGACCTGCGTGGAGATCTTGTCCCCAATGCTCTAGCCGTCGGCTGGCTAGATACCGAACACGAGTTCGTTCGCGGCGATGCTCCGGATGAGGCTCTACAACGCCTGATCGTGTTGAGCTTTCGTCTGGTGAATCAGACGCGAGGGCTGTTTCGTAGCCCGTTTCTACCAAATACGGCACCTCATCCGACCATCGAATACAAGGGCAAGTCAATGCGTCTCGGATCGGCCGAGATTTGGGTGAAAGATACAGACGGAACGATATACGTCTCACCTAACCTGATCTGTCATTACATTCGTGACAACAAATATCTGCCACCCAGAGAATACCTAGATGCGCTCATGAGGCTTGATATTTTTGGTACTGCTTGATCCAACTTAGCTTTTGTGGGTACGAGTGGTATCCTGCAAATTTTGACGACGTATTGGGCCCGTTAGTTGTTGAGTGCAGAATTGACCTCGTAGGTTTGCTCAAATCTGACGTCGTACAAATTTAGGCATATTTCTGCGCTTTCATCGTAGTTCGTGCCTCATTAGGGTCATAGCCATCGATTTATGTACGACACCCGGGGCCAATCGAATCATCGAAATAGAAACAGCCGATGCAGTTGGGTGACGGGGTTACCCGGTGTGCCTCGGCTGCTAGGTAACATCCGATAGAGCATCACCGATCGGATCCATACTATTAGCGGGGGCAGGTAATCAACTATCTGCGATGCCCAACTTGCCTCTGAAGCGCTCGCTGCACATGCGACCCTTCTCTCACGCTTGGCATAACTTAGCCTAACTTGGCTTAGCTTAGTTCGCGCCGACTGGACAATTCCCGAAACAGGTGATTCATCACAGCTCAGCGGCTATTGGGGAAGTTGGGGCTCAGCCCCGGCTAGAATGCACAACGAGCAAATTCTGCCGTTTGGAATTGCATGAGCCAACGGGGCCGCCCCTTCTAACTCTCGAGTAGGAGGAGACTCTCGACGCGTAGAGCTTCGATGAGTGGCACCAATGCATCGGCGCCGCGAACGTCGAGACGCTCGAAGCACGTGCGGCGGTGCTCGGCTGGAATCGATCCAACGTGTAACCTGAGAGCCGCCAGATCGATGAGATCGCGCGAAAGGAATGCATCATCTGCCCAGCGGTCGGAGTTGGCTGGGATCAATGGTGCTGCCATGGCGTTCCACCAAATAGCAAATCCAATCGCGCTCTTCTCTCGAGGGCTCGGCCAAAACACCAACGAAACGCCAACCCGCTTCGTAGCGCGCCAACATTTGCCGCGGTGAAAGACTGTACGGCGCTCGATCGTACCAACTGATCGCTTCCAAAAACGGAAGGCTCGCAGGGACGTCTTGGAGCATTGTTGGCATCGAACCAAGACTAGCGCTTCCGCGGAATCAGCGCTAGTAATGTCGATAGGGTGCTGAGCGAGAGTCTCAACGGCAGGGCGGATCAGGATTCGGGCCCTTGAAACCTGGCTGTTGAGGGGCCTCGCGTGTCGACCTCCCTGCGCTTGCAGGTCCCTGCAGTTTGCACGGCGCCGTTAGAACGCACAACGAACAAATTCCGCGACTGCTTCTAGATTTTCGCCTCCAGGCAGAGCGCAGTCAAGGTGGGGATGCGTTAGACGGTGGTGTCTGTCTTGCGCCTAGGATCAGTACGACGTCCGCATAGACCGGCTTTGATCAGAAACGCAATGGCATGCTTAAATTGCTTCAATTGACCCATCTCTGCGTGATGACGCGGTTCTTCAAAGGAGCCGAGCCCAACCAGCCTATCGCAGCGCCGCTAGAACGTGGCGGGGAGTGAGGAAAGTGACGTCTCGGGTCGGGCGCGGGGCGGCTCGCTTCGACCAAATCGCGAGACGCAAAGCGCGGCCTTTGGCAAGCGGGAGGAGCTCGGCCTTCCTCCGGAGCGCGGTGATCTCGCGGGGCCAGTCGACGGTGTCCTGCCACTTCACCTCGCCGATCAAGACCTCGTTTCGGTCGGCGCTTTCGGCAACCACGTCGACCTCTAGTGGCACGCGGTCGAGTCCCGGGCCCCACCAGGACGCTGCGACGCCCCAGAGCTTGCCGCAGAGCTTTGATCGCGGCACGGCCTCGCGGACGAGATCTTCCCAGACGCTCGACACATGCAGAGACAGGCTTTGCTCGACCTCGGCTGCTACCTTCGCAACTAGTCCCGCTTCGACCCGAGAATGGTTCGGCTCAACGAACCGAAACCAGGCGCGCAGAAACGGATCTGCAAGCCTGTAAAGTGTCCGCTTCGAATCCGCCAGCGATGAGCCAAAGGGGAGATCGCGACGCACTAGTCCGAGCTCGACTAGCGAAGCTAGCGGCCGCGCAAGCGATGTGGCCGGCTTGCCGAGCCTCCCAGCGATCTCGGAGAGCCGGTGACACCCGGCGCCAATCAACGCCAGCACTGACAGCGGCTGGGCTGTATCCCGAACGTCGTCGAGGAGCAAACGCCGCGGCTCATCGTGGAGAACACCGAGCGGGCTTAGCGCAAGCGCCTCGAAGGCGGCAAGCGAACCGCGAAACCCTGCGGCAAGCTCCCAGTAGCGAGGAACGCCGCCCCACAGGGCGAATGCTTCGATAGAGCGAACATCATCGCGTAGCGCGAGGGCCGACTTCACATACCCAGCCGGCAGGGGACCGATCTTCAGGATCTCGCGGGCGCGGCCGAAGAGCGGAGCGCTGCGATCGAGAACGAGGCCTTGCATCAGCCGCTGTGACGACCCACAGATCACGAGGTGGGGGCGCTCCTTTGCCGGACGGCGATCCACGAGCTTTTGGAGCAGGCTTGGCAGTGCCGGATCGGCGGCCACGAGGGATGGAAACTCGTCCAGCGCGAGCACTGCGCCGCGTGGCGCCTCGCGCCAGAAGCGGTCGAGCAGAGATTCCCAGTCCGGGTAGCGCACAGCGGCGAATCCCGGCAAGAGTCGTGCAATCTCCGCCGCGAGTGCGACGCGCTGGAGCGCTCCCGCTCGATCATCTCCGACATAGTAGACCGAACGACGAGCGGGCAGTACCTCCTGGAGCAAGCGCGATTTGCCGCAACGCCTGCGGCCGTACAGCACCATCATCACGCCTTCGGTGCTACGAAGCGCCGCCGAGAGCCGCTCGCGCTCCTCCTTGCGATCGAGAAAAGGTAGAGACATGGGCACCGCTTGTAACATTATGCAGTAGCTACATTATGTTCGTCAAGCATAATCCTAAACTGGATCGCGGTGGAGACCGGGAAGGTCGAAATTCCTCGGTGGTTGGTGCTAGATCGGTGAGGCAGCCCGCGTGCCGGGGACTGGATACACGGCTCGGGCCAGAATTCAGCGACTATGGGTTTGGCTAGCCATGTGGCTGGCCATCGCGACGTGCCTGTGGCGAAGCTCGTGGAACTCGGACACCTAGCGATGCCGGACGGTTTCGATCGGTTCATGCGTGAACTATGCAGCCACCCGCGATACACGATCGCAGAGTACGATGCCGAGTTGATGCTCGAGCTGCTTGAGATTGCCCCGAAGCTACACAGAGATCCCGCAGACCAGATCATCGTTGCCACGGCACGACTGTTCAATGCAGCGCTAATGACGGACGACAAACGCATTCGCCGTTCGCGACTCGTCGAAGTGCTCTAAGGTAATCGACTTCGGGTCGGATGACTATCGCCGAATTCGGCTCAGTTCCCGTTATCGTAACTAGTCCCAATCTGCAACACCCTGAATCGATTGAGTGGGATACCCTGTGCGCTACCGTTCGCTAGATCGCCACTCGCATAGGCCTGCTGGGCACTCGCGGATGCGTTTCACCCATTCCGATTGCCGTTTCCTGCAACGAGTATCGTGCGTGCTCGACGGCCCGCAATGCCAGCGCGGCTACCGGCATTCCGGTACCGTATGCGACCGGCGGAAGCGCATCGGCGGTGGCGTTGCCTCCGAATCACCAGTGCAACTGCCTCAGCGGAGTGTGGGCCTGCCTTAGTTAGCCCTGGCACCAAAAGCAAGTGTTTGGGTGCCCAAGCATTCCGGGATTTGCATCAAGACATCAATTAGCGTATGCTTTGATGTATGAGAACCACGCTAACGCTCGACCCTGACGTCGCCCAGCGTGTGGAGCGCCTGCAGGCGGAGCGCGGCGTGACGCTGAAGGAAATTGTCAATCAGGGGCTGCGCGCCGGTTTGACGGTGCTCGAGCGGCCCCCGCGACGCGGGCACTTCAAAACGGGTGAAGTATCACTGAAGCCTAGCGGCACGAACGTGGATGATATCGCAGAGGCCTTGGCCGTCGCGGAAGGCGACTCATATCGTTAGCGCGAACCAAGAAAACTAGGCCATGATCCTGCTCGATGCGAACTTGCTCATCTATGCACACGTGACGGATTTTGCTGAACACGCGTCAGCGCACCAATGGTTGGACGCGCGCCTAAATGGTACCGACCGCGTGGGGTTGCCCTGGCCATCGCTCGTGGCCTTCGTACGCTTGGTGACGAACCCGCGAGTCTTCAATGCGCCTGAGAGTATCGAGGCGGCATGGAAACAAGTCGAGGCCTGGTTGACTGTGCCTTCGGTCTGGATCCCGGATCCCACGTCGCAGCATGCAACCATTTTGGGACAACTGATGCGAAAGTCCGTAACTCGCTCAACTCTCGTGCCCGATGCGCATCTCGCCGCTCTAGCAATCGAGCATGGACTGATCCTGTGCACCACGGATGGTGACTTCGCCCGCTTTTCGGGGCTGCGTTGGCAAAACCCGCTCCGACCCGACGAATGATCGGTCAAATGGGCCTGGCCATTTCTAACCGTGCGCAAACACTTTGATTTTCTTTCGACGCTGAAGGGGGTCAAGAAATTGACGGCACCCGGTCCAGGTCAAACAGCCGATTGCCTGCTTTTCGTCCCGTCAGCTTACTGAGCAACATGAAGTCGAGCGCTCGAATGTGTGCGAGTATCGCATTCGGGCGGCAGTCTCCATGAACCTTAATTCAACCGCAGGACGCAAGCGGCGACGCCCGATGATCGCGGTGTTGATCCACTACATCGAACGCTCCTCGGGTGGCTACGAACAGGTGTTGCGCCGGGCCTTCGTTACTGCGTGCAGGCAACATAATCTCGATTTCGTACTCGTGTGTGGCTCCGAACTCGACGCCCCCAGTCCTGAGCTCAGGGTGCACAACCAGATCTATAACCTCGTCAA
>PMCK01000157.1 GCA_003154095.1 Myxococcales bacterium
GCTTGACGTCAAGCGGATCGAAAACACATACTGCCGTGCCGTGTGCCCTGCCGAACGCCAAGAAAGCCTCAAACGCCTTGCGAAACGCCGCCGGCGTGAGGCAAAAGCGAAGAAGACTACTGCGAGCCGTCTTGCGAATAAGGCAGCCCCAGGCGGTGCAGCGGCAGGCACTGCGCGGGTCGCGGACAATACCCCTAGCGCCGCAAATTGGGAGCAAGTCATGGTTGACGTCGCAACGGTTGCTGCGAACACCATGCACGTTCGACTGACGCAGGTCTGGCAAGAATCCGGCATGGTGTCCGCTTGCCAGCGCGGCTGCATGTATTGCTGCACCGTTCGCGTGTCGGTGACGATCCCGGAACTCATCCGCGTGGTCGCCTATGCTCGAGCCAACTTGTCACCGGAGCAAGTCGATAGTATCAAAGAATGTGCTCGGGCGAACGCGCTGCTCACTCATGGCACGACCAATCTTGGCTATCCGCCGCGTTTGCCTTGCGCGTTTCTAGACGTTGACGGCACGTGTCGGGTCTACGACGCACGGCCGCTCATGTGTCGGCGTGAGCATGCGTTCGACGCAACGGAATGTAAGGCCGGGTACGACCTTGCCGCGCCGGGGAAGGACTACCCTATCGTGCGTTTGATATCGGTCAAGTCAGCCAGCGAAGCCGTTCTCGACGCGTACCACCGTGGGCTCGCTGAGGCCAAGCTTGACGCCCAGGACTACGAGCTTCAGGAGGCGGCCCACATTGCGTTCTCCGAACCGGATGCCATCGCGGAATGGTTACGCGGGCAACCGGCATTCGCGAGCGCTCGACTCAACAAGACGTTCGAGGAAGGGCAAATCGTCTACGCACCGGAACTCGTCGCGTCCAATCGCGAGCCGTAAACAGATCCTGTCAAACCTTGGACGTTCCATTCGGCCGAGCCTGCCTTTGTTTGCTAACGAACCACGAAAGCACCACTACGACAATCACGGCAATCCCGGCTAGCAACCAATAACCAAGCCGAGATTGCGAATCCTGGCGCAAAGAAGCCTCGGTCGGCTCAGTGCGAGCAGTTTGGGGTGTCTGGGCGGACACGGGTTCCGGGCTCGGTCTGGCCTTTGAGATCTGGTCGAGACCAGGCAAAAAAGGTTGGTTCGGCGCGAGGTCTACCGGCGGCGTTGCTTGACCGTACTCAGTGCCGTCCGAGGCCTTGTTCGCTCCCCAGCACGCCACCTCCCCGTTGGTTCGAAAGCCACAGGTGTGGGCAAGACCAGCGCTCACCTCGTTGAATTTGCCCTCGGGTGGCACTTCGAAGCCAGCTAAGTTGTCGAATACCTTGTTCGAGCCCCAGCACGCGACACTCCCATCGGTTTTGACGCCGCACGTGTGGACTACACCCGCCGAGACATGGGCGAATAGGCCCTCGACCGATTCCGGCGCCTGATGGTCACGGTTGTTGCCCCAACAGTGAACTTGCCCGTTCAGATCAATTGCACAAGTGTGGGAAAAGCCGGCACTTACCTCCTTGAACTTGCCAACTGATGCTTGGGGTGGTGCCTGATCCCCTTTGTTGTCACCCCAACAGATAACCCTAGCGTCGTCCAATATCCCGCACGTGTGTCGCGCTCCTGCGCTGACTTGAACGAACCTTCCTTGGGGTGGTTCGGCTTGGCCGAATCGATTGTTACCCCAGCACAAGACTACTGAATCAGACCTAAGGCCGCAGGTGTGATAGCCGCCGGCACTGACTTGTAGGAATGTCCCGTCTGGTGGCTTTGCCTGCCCGGTGGGTTGCCAATGCGTTATGTTGTCATTGGACCCCGAGCAGATGATTTTGCCATCGGTCTTCAGCGCGCAAGTGTGACGTCTTCCGGAGCTGACCTGCTTGAATGTGCCTTCTGGCGCGACCGGTGGTGCCTGACCATAGTTGTTGGCGCCCCAGCATTTGATTGCCCCATCGGACTTGACGGCGCACGAATGGGCGTCACCGCAGCTGATGCGGCCCGTGAGATTCGCCAAATTGCCGTCAGAAGCCCAGGCCTGTGCCGCGGGAACGGTACTAACGACGCTCGCGACAACCGCAGCAAGCTGGAATTGGGTCGTTCGTACAGAGTTGATCATGATTCCTCCATGGCGGGTTGCTGGGCGCGGCGCGCGAGCGCGAGCGCCCAAAAGACAATGAGTGGCACGGCGTACACCACCACCGGTGTGGCGACGGCCTTATAAAGTGTGACGACCGCTAAACCTGGTCCGGGACCCAGGGCCCCAGCTTCACCGAAGCGCGCGAGAATTGGCAAGGACGAAAACAACATTCCGAAGCCGATCATCAGCAAGCTGCCGCCGAGGACGACTTTTACCGCCTTAGAGAGGCCGCTTAGCGGCGCTGCCAACGCGAGCGCTAGGTAGGTTACAAGCGGTCGATACGAGAACGTGCGAACATTGAGTTTCATGCGTGCGACCTCCTCGGTTCTGTCGTCCCGGATACGCAGCTGTCCCTGCCAGGACCCCTTTGCGTCGATGCTTTCTGGCGGTTCGAATTGCAATTCGATGTGCGACAATGCGTTGATCGGCGAAAGTACGCCATTTGCGGCCACATCGAAGGCCGAGGTATATGCGTCGGCGAGCCACGGTAATGGCATCAGGAATGCTCCGAGAAACAGTGCAAACCGGAGCAAGAACAGCAGAGCCCGTTTACGATCGAGCTGCTGCATGGGGCCGCACCTTGGAAATGAACGTTAGAAACAGGACCACGGCAATCACCAGGATGACGATCGGCCACGCCTCCATGTGCACGAACTCGAAGGAGGAGGGGGCGTAGAGGCCCAGATAGTACAACGTGCAGATACGAATCGTGTTCACCACGACGAGCAGCACTATTGCCGAAGCGGCGGCAATTAGGCGAGGTCGCAAGGCACAGGGCCAGGCCATTATCGCGCACGTGAGAAGAATGTTTATGTCCATTGCGTCGCAGGATCTGACGATGCGCAGCGAATAGCGGCCGATGATATCCTGGCCGCGGACCGCCAGATTTTGCTCGAAGAGCCGCAGCACGACGCCTGCCATCCTCGCGTATGCACGCAAATAACCGATGAGAAGATTCGCCGTTGAGCTGTTGGCAGCGTACGGGAAATAGTAGGCGACAAGCAGGACCGAGGCGGGCGCTCCGAACGCAAGCACGTAACGCCACGAAGCACTACCAACGACGAATGACAGACCCAGCCGCTCTCCGAGCGTTACCTCGCGAGCAGGACTCGCCGCTTTGGTTTGGGAAGAACTCTTTGGGGACATGATCCGTGAGCCACCGCGATACTATGTCTGAATTGACTGGGTTCTCACGTGACGGTCACGTGTCGAGCTGTCACGGCGACTTCTGAGTTTCCCCCCGGGCCGACCATCCCATTGGCAAGCTAGAGAGACCAAAATAGTACCTGTCTGATTGGGTCGCGGCGTCATGGTTCCGGAATCACTCTCGTGTTGTACGTCTGCACATACGCTGCATGTGCCGCATCGTTAGGATAGCCTTGAGGCGCCGTGTACGGGTAGGTTGTCATGCCGTGGAACGGCAGAGGCTCCACATGCGTAATGACCGTGGGGTCGAGCATCACTTTGTAGAACACGTCCGCCTCGAGCATGAGGGTACGCACCCAACCGTCCGGTGGTGGGGCCGCACCTGGGAACTTCAACGTAATCTGATCGCCGTGGCGCATAATCACGAACTCGTCGTCTGCTTGGCTCAACAAATCGAGAACGTCGCCGTACCTGGTGAACGCGCCGTAGGCGTACTCAGCAGGATCATCCGGAATGTCGTCATCGATCGCCGAGATTCGACTGGTGAATGTCGAGCTGGTCGTCGTGGCGCTGCCCCTATAAATTAGATTGGCTGAATTGGCATCAACGTAAGTCAGTGCCACGTCAATGGGCGCGGATTCATCCAAGCGAATTCGATCTAGCAACAAGCGCCCCGGCGCCCACACGCCGAGATGAACTCGCAACAGGCGCGTAGACGCGGGGAGCAGATTGGACAAATCCACGACCACCGTCTTCATATCGCCGGCGGTTGGACCAAAGGTGCGAACGGTCTGCCACTGGCCCGAACTGTCCATTGCCTCCACGAACGGCTGAACATCAAGGGTAGTCGGCACTTTGTATTTGGACCAAGCGTCGAGCAGCAACTTGACGTGATCAGGATTCTGAATCGTTCCAAAATCCAGGGTGTATTCATCAAGGCCTGCCTGGTCAATGGGAGCCGGCGTGTTGTCAAGGTCCTTCAGATAGTCTAGGATGTCGTTGCCGTTCTTGTCTACCGCGCTAAGCGGTGTTCTTGCGTTCTTGGAAGTGTAGACCTTGAATGGCTGCACGTAATTCCACTCATACGTGCGCTCAGCGCTGGAGCTGAAGACCTCATAGTCGGCGGGGTGGTCCACCAACAGCAGCCGCGCCCGGTCGAAATACGAAGCCTCGGGGAGGGTCTCACGCAGCCTGATTTCGATGCCATTGTTCGAATCGAATTCGGCGGATGTCAGCTTGACATGCGAGGAATGATAACGAGACATACCGCGGTTCACGGCGGCGGTCGGCGGCAGGCCAATGACTTCCCCTTCGATGTCAGTCTGGTATTCGAATTCAGAACCGTTCCAGGCAAAGATGTAAGGGCAACTCGAGTCATGTACAGTCGGTTGATTGTGAGTAATACCGGTACCGGCTGAACCGCCCGTCGTGTTCGTCGAAGTGCCGCCGTCGACGCAATTTGCAGTACCCGGATCCGGACAAGCCCATCGCCCGTTTTGGCAAGAACAACTTGAAGTAACGGCACTGGTGGTTCCATCACACGCCGTGATGGTTACGTCGTAGGGACACTGCAACTGTTCCCCGTGGCAGGCATCACCCGTCACCATTTGGCCGTGTGGGGGGCAGCTGGCACGGCCGCTGCAGCCGGTCGACGCAAAGGCACCAAGCGCTGCCAGAACGTACAGCGTTGATTTTCTGGAATCTCGCGACCAATTCGACATGGGCAATCCTCCTAACAAGCTCTACTTGTGAAGCTCGAACGACTGGTTTTTGTCCCCGTCAACGGTGAGATCTTGTTGCTCTGACTTAACACCAGGTGCCCAGGCCACTAGGTTGTATTTTCCAGCCGGAACATCATGAATCGAGTACGCACCGTTCTTGTCAGCCTTTGCGAAGTAGCTGGAAGGAACAACGACTATGTACGCCTTCATGTTCGGGTGGACATTGCACAGGACAGTGTATACGCCAGGCTTATCGAAACGGCGAACACGAACGCCGTGCGCTGGAATCATGCCCATGTCCCATTTCT
>PMCK01000269.1 GCA_003154095.1 Myxococcales bacterium
TCGTCGCCGGCCACGGGTGGCGCACCGCCGGCAACGGGTGGAAGCGCAGCGACGGGTGGAGCGCCGCCGGCTACGGGTGGGGCGCCGGCAGCTACTGGTGGAGCCACTGGAACGGGTGGTTCGAGCTCAGGTCAGCAGTGCAATGCCCTCGTTCTTGGAAGCCCAATGAGTTTTCCATGTTCCGGAACCGGGTCCACCTGTACGTTGGACACGACAATTGCCACATTGGGAACCGCAACCTATGACTGCACCTGTTCGGCTGCCGGCGTTTGGAATTGCACTTCAAATTCCGTAACAGCCTGTCCGCGAAATGTAGCAGCGGGAATCGCAGTGGCATGTGTGTCGGGTACGGACACTACCTGTGGGCTCACGTTTCTCCAACCACCGTTCACTCCCGTTACATACAGCTGCACTTGCGGCAGCGGCCCGAACTGGAGTTGTTAGTAAACCGGACTTTCGGCAGGATGTCGAAGAGAGGG
Organism: Myxococcales bacterium; assembly: GCA_003154095.1. Classification (GTDB taxonomy): domain Bacteria; phylum Myxococcota_A; class Polyangia; order Polyangiales; family Polyangiaceae; genus FEN-1139. Next base: position 480 of record PMCK01000269.1, read on the forward strand.
CTGGTCACCGGCCTTCTCTTCGCTAGTTTCCAAGAAACGAAAGGCGGCCAGTTCGCTGTCCAACCGAATGCAATTGGGGCAAAATCGGATATTGATGCTGATTTCTAAAATAGGCCGCAACTGGCTCTAATCCCCGCCCGATATATCCCCAACGCAATTCCAATTGGCCGCTAATTGAATTACCGGCCCAGTCACGGCAATTGCGGTAATTCCAGCGTTTGCTATTCGTCAATCAACTTCGAGAAGGGACACCGGCGGCTATGCGACACATCATTCGACCCATTTTGTGGGCAATTACCTTGAGCACGGGTTGCTCTTCATTTTCTGCGACTATCAACGTGGTTGATGGTGGCGCAAACGTTGATGCGGGTGGCGAGACTGGGGGAACATCGGCGAATGCCACTGGAACAACGAACTCTGGCGGCGCTATTAATGTCGCTGGGGCGACGCATACAGGCGGAACATCTAGCGCGGCGGGCGCAACCGCAATTGGGGGTACGGCAACGACGGGAGGAGTGGCAACTACCGAGGGACCGCAGCGACAGCGGGGGCTTCAGCAACGGGTGGAGTTGGGGCAACAGCTGGAGCCTCGGCAACGGGCGGCCTAACGAGTGCCGGCGGATCAATGGCGACAGGGGGCACGGCAACGACGGGAGGAGTGGCGACTACCGGAGGGACCGCAGCGACGGCGGGGGCTTCAGCAACGGGTGGAGTTTGGGCAACAGGTCGTGCAGCAGCGACCGGTGGTGCTGCAACCGGTGGCCGTACAAGTTCGGGAACAGGCACGGGTGGCGCTCCAACCGGTGGCGCTCCAACCGGTGGCGCCACGGCGACAGGCGGAGCTCTAGCAACAGGTGGAGCCTCGAGCACCGGCGACTCGAGTTCAGCGATTGTAAAATCGATCACTGCCGGCAACGCTCACACCTGCGCGACGTTCAGTAATGGAACCGAGAAGTGTTGGGGCAGCGACACCTACGGCGAACTCGGCAATGGCACACCGCTCCCCCAATTGGGGTATGAGCCGCTGCCAGCGGCGGTGGCTGGCGTCACGACGAGCAACGCCACGGCGGCTGGCGCCTTCCATACTTGCACGATGTTGAGCGGCGGCACGGTTCAGTGCTGGGGTTACAACATTTATGGCCAACTCGGCAACGGCACCACAACCGACAGCCCCACGCCCGTGCCGGTGTCTGGCATGACTGGCGCCACGACCATTTCGGCCGGCGCTTTTCATAACTGTGTGGTGATGAACGCCGGCGCGGTTCGATGCTGGGGCTACAATACCTGGGGGCAGCTCGGCAACGGGACCACGACCAACAGTTCTCAGCTCGTTTCCACAGCTGGCATCGTCAACGCCAGCGCAGTTTCTCTTGGCGCTGCGCATAGCTGCGCCATTCTAGGGGGCGGTACGGTTCAGTGCTGGGGAAACAACAGNNGGTCAGCTCGGCAACGGCACCACGACCGATAGTCTAGCCCCGGTCCAGGTCTCTGGAATGACGAATGCTGTGGCTCTTGCTGCCGCGCAAGAGCAGACTTGCGTGATATTGAACGGCGGCACGGCTCAGTGCTGGGGAAACAACATCGATGGTCAGCTCGGTAACGGCACCACAGCGAACAGCTCTGTGCCGGTGCCAGTTTCTGGAATTACCAGCTCGATTGGTGCTGCCGCAGGTAGTTACCACAGTTGCGCGCTGCTAAGTGGCGGCGCTGTTCGTTGCTGGGGACATAACGTACTCGGCGAACTCGGCAATGGCAGCACAACGAATAGCTCCGTGCCAGTGCAAGTGACTGGACTATGAGCCATCGAGCGTCGCGCTTTGGTTCCGCAGTAATTCTCATCGGGTCGCTTGAGCGTTCATTTCCGCTTGGCCGATGGTCGCCATGTTGATGTTGAAATGCAATCGGCCTTGCACTCCGGACTGGTCCAGCGCCTGCTATTCTACTGGGCCAAACTCTATACAGCCCAGCTGCACCCCGGCGACACTTACAGGCAACTGTGCCCTTGCATTTCGGTCACATTCCTCAATGACCGGCTGTTGCCAACCGACAGGCTTCACAGCATATTTAGGACTGTTGAGGTAAACGAACTCTACGAGTTGAGCAATGCCTTGGAACTGCACATTATTGAGCTGCCGAAACTTCGAACCGGCGATGGTGACTGGCGAATCGAACATTGTGTTCGCTTCCTTCTGGCTCGCAGCGAAACTGAACTTCAGGAGCTAGCCATGACCGACTCCGACATGCTTCGCGCGAAGCAAGCACTCGATACACTTTCTCAGGATCCAGCCGCTCAGGAACTCGCTCGGCAACGCGANNAAGGTCTTGCTCAAGGCCTTGACCAGGGTCTCGACCAAGGCTTGGCACGCGGACTGCGCCACGAAGTTGCTACCCTTGCTCGCGTGTTTGGGCTCGAGCTCGATGAACATCGTCGGGCACAGGTAGAATCGATGAGTGCGGCGGATCTCGAAGTGTTGATTGACAGATTGACGCGGTTACGCAGTTGGCCACCGAGCGAGTAGGGTGGGGCATTCCGTGCCGTCATAACAAAGGATCGGTGATTTGCAGAAGAATGCCGCCCGCGAAGCTACGAACTACAACCCGACCTTCACCGGTACCGTTCTGTTCGTCAATGTGCCATCGCCCAATTCACCAAATCCATTGTCGCCCCAGCACCAAAGTTCGGCGTTTGCTAACAATGCACAAGTGTGCACCGAACCAGCTGTAACCGAAATAGCAGTACTTATGCCGAGTACAGAGACGCGTACGTTGCGGGATATCGTGGAGCGGTCGCCCAGTTCTCCGGAGTTATTGAAGCCCCAACATTCTAATTGACCATCATTGAGCAATGCGCAGGTGTGGTCCGCAGCCGTAATGGCAATCGCATTTGAGATCCCGAAGGCATTGCCGGCTAAGTTCTCAGGTGCACCGGAGCCAGTCCCAAGTTGACCATAGAAGTTCCAACCCCAACATTGNNGTGATTGGCGAGTAAGAAGGGCCGACGAGGGAGTTGTCGCCCAATTGCAGGGTCGCGTTCGAGCCCCAACAGGTTACGGCGCCAACATCGGAAATGGGTATCGCGCAGGTATGTGAGCGACCGGTACCAATTACGGCAATACCACCATGGAGACTAGTTAGCGGTATCGGAGTGCTGGAGCTGAGTAGCGATGCATCCGCTCCCAATTGCCCTTCGCTGTTGTCACCCCAACAAACGGCGGAATTGTCTTTCAACAATGCGCAGGTGTGCTTGTACCCAGCCGATATCGCGGTTGCGTTGGTTAGACCAGTAACCGTAACGGGTACCGAACTACCCTGGGTCGTGCCATTGCCGAGCCGGCCGTCGAAATTCTCGCCCCAACATTGAATGGTGCCGTCACTCAGTATCGCGCAGGCGTGCAGGTCACCGGTCTCAATGGCAATTGCCGAAGTCAGCCCGGACACGGGCAATGGCACGGTACTATCGGAGCTGGAGCCGTTGCCCAATCTTCCGCTTGCATTTGAGCCCCAGCATTTGACTGAGCCGTTGCTCAGCAAGGCACAAGTGAAGTTGTTCCCCGCTGAGACAGCGGTAACTTGCGGCGCAGTTACGGCTCCTCCCGTTGCAACCGTTCCGCCTGTTGCATTGCCGCCGACGGCCTGGGTTCGTCCGCCAATGCCGACGAGGCCGCCACTACTCGAGGATAAGGCCCCATTGCCGCCCAACCCCCCAGTTGCTTGACGCCCACCCACGGAGGTTTGAGCGCTGACTTTGCCGCCGGTCCCCACGCTATTGCCGCCTGATTGAGCATCACTCGCGAGGGCTCCCACGAGCAGTTCGCTGCGAGCTCCGCAGCCAAAAGCCAGCATAGCAGCGAACACCGTGCTCAAATCCCTATGAATCATTCGAATCCGATCCCCGGGGCCATAGTGAAAAGAAATTGCGAATTTTGTCCAGTAGCTCTCCGCTGTCACGAGCCTTGTCAAAACGTTGGCTTGCCGTTTGAGCCGCCTCAATTTCTGCTTGTCGGTTGGCCAAGACGTCGCTGACTCGTTGGGCGAGCTCAGGATTACGCTCGAGCACCTCGCCAAAGGCTTCGTGTCCGATAACGAGTACCTCGGCGGAGCTGACGGTCCGAACTGTAGCGCTACGACCTTCTCCGGTTATCAGAGACATTTCTCCAAATACTCCACCGGGGCCCAGGCGCGCGACTTCGATCGGCTCGTTCTCGCCGCTCCGAACCAGCACGACCGCCTCACCAGTTCGTATAATGAAGAGTTCTGAGCCTTGGTCTCCTTGTCGGATAATGTCCTCGTCGGCGTCATACAGACATAGACGGCTGACTTGCGCCAAGTGGTCCAAGGCAGCGGTGGGCAACGCTTCCAGGAAGTCCACACGGCGCATCAGTTGCCGCCTGATTTTCGTCTGTTCTTGGTCATACCGTTGTGCTGCACTGTCAGAAGTCTGCTGCAGGCGCACATCCTGAACGGGGAACGGAACGCTTATGCCGGCGCGTTGAAATGAATACCAGATTCTGCGTCTTACGTCGGAATCAATCCAAGCTCGATTCTCGAAATCGCTGATGAAATACAGGAGCGTGTATTCAATACCGCTGTCGGCATATTGGCTAATCCACGTGCCCGGGGTCGGCGATTCGAGCACTTTCGGACAGCCGCGGATTGCTTGCATCAAGGCTGCTTCGACACGATGTGGAGGCGTATCGTAAGGTCCCTGCACGCGGATCAGTCTTCGACTTACTTGGCTTGGCTGGCTAAAATTACGAATCGGTGACTTTGCCAAAAGGCCGTTGGGAATGATGATTTCGACCCGGTCATTCGTCATCAATTTGGTGGCGCGCCAATTGATTTCAATCACCTTGCCGGTGGCGCTCTCTTGAGCATCTTCCACTTTGATCCAGTCGCCGACTTCGAACGGCCGTTGCGCCTGAATCGCGAGCCCTGCAAATAGATTGCCCAAGGTTTCTTGAAGCGATAGGCCGATGACCGCCGTCAGCAGAGCAGACGTAGTGAGCAGCGAACCCACTTCGGCGCCCATCTCGCGAAAGATTATGAATCCGACACCGAAGTAGATGAATACTTGAACGATATCGGCAACAATGCGTGAAGGTGCGCGCTTGAGTCGGTGACGCAGGAACCACTCGAAGACCAGCAGATATGCGGTTCGCCCGAGGCACAACAAGAGTACGAATAGTCCGGAGACTTCGAGGGGCCGCTTGAGCGAATGTGAGCCCGAAAAACGGTGCGCTAAGTACAGGGCGACATGCAATACGAGAAGAAATGCCGGATAGTGTGCCTTGGCACGTTCACGGCCAGGCATCAACACCCACAAGAACAGTACCAAGACCGCGACCACCAGCACGCCCGTGCCGCCAAAAGCGAAACTCGTGTCCGTCAGAAGGTCGATGTACTTGTTCATAAGCAGCCACCCGAACTCTAAGCCCAGCTAGAGCCCTTTTCAATGGCGTGGGCGGCCATTGAGGAACGTCGGGGAAAGGTTTAGCGACTGCCGGGCTGTCTTGCCATGATTCGCACGATGGCGTCCGTGTAACGCCTTGCCTCTACGGCACAAGGTGCCGGGCAAGGGCCCCGCTTCCAACGACCGCAACCTCGCTTCGTGCCAATCGTCAGCGGGGAGAGAATCGAGACACTGCGAAGATCCCCCAGTTCGGCGGCACGGTCTAGTAGAGGTAACCTGGCCGCACAAGAATCCGCTTTGCGAAGGTCGTAGGCAACACGAAGTGCCGGGCTCTCAATTTCACGAACGTTATCCGATGCCAGCAACTCATCGGCATGCTTGCTGAGTCGAGAATTGCCTTGCATGATGTCGTATAGGAGGTCTGCTCCGGCAGTTCCCATGTGCTCAACCATGATCGAGAAGGCTATGATCGATGTCTCGCCTGGAGTATTGGCCGCCTTTCTTACCAAGAAACGCAGGTCCGGGTCGCGTGTCTCTTCAGGTGATATGTCGAACAGTCGCTGCGCAATTGACATGGCGTCAGCCAGCCCCGTTGATCGACTTGCAAAGGCGAGCAGCAGTGGTTTCAGGACGTAGGGATCCTTCGGATAACGCTCTGCAAGGGGTATGAGTCCGTTGGCTCCCTTGGCTGAAGCTTCCGCCAATTCATCGGTTGGGGCGCGCTCAGCGGGTGGATTTGTCTTGGTTTTGGGCGTCTCCGGCGGCGGCTCGAGATTCATTGGAGGCGGTTCGCGCTCGGCTTCGCTTGCCAACTTGGCGGCTGCAGTTCTGGCAATACTCAGCTGAGCTGCTTCCACACGAGCAATATGAAGTCGCCAAAGAAAACCAAGGCTGACGCCGATGATGGCAATTATCACGCCCAAAGCAGGAAGGCTAGTGCGGATGAACCGCCCAATCCGCCCACTAGGCGGCTTCACTATGCGTCGATGCAGTACCGTAAGCGAAGCGGCTGCCAGGGCTATGACAACGAAAACCAGATTCCAGCCTCGAAAATTTGCACCCGGGCTGCGACCAAATACGAATGATGCGCCGAACCTGCCAAATATGTCGTCCAGGAAGCGAACTGCCACGGCGACAATTCNNATTCCGTATGCCGTGAGTGACCAAAGAAGGCTCAGTTGAATCGTGCGCAAATGGGCCAACACGCGCGCATGATTGCCCCACACCGTTTTCTTGATGCGGCGGAACAAGAGCAATGTAGGGGTAAGCAGCGTTCCCAGAATACCGATCAGGATGAGAGTTATTTCGACGCGGGAAAACCGCAAATGGCCAGTAACCAACTCGATGCTGGGCACCGTGCTCGATAGCCCAATGATGAGCAGCAAGAGGGCAATAATTCCATACACGACAAGGCGCGGACGTGCCGTATTTACGGCTCGAGCCTCTTCCTCGAGCATCAGACGTGACCCTGGCCGGATCGGTATGGCAGGTAATTGCTCGTGAGATGTATCGGGCTCGGCGAAAGCTTCGAGTGCGAGACCGAGCTCAGCCATACTCTGGTAGCGTTCGTCGGGATTGCGCGCCATGGCGGTGGCGGCGATCAGCGCCAGCGTGGGCGGCACGCC
>PMCK01000493.1 GCA_003154095.1 Myxococcales bacterium
CAGGAAGCGGTCCGTGATGTAACGATTGCTCAGTGTGGCCGCGGCCACGAGGGCGGAATCTTGAATGCGTATCCCGTGATGCAATTCGTAGCGCTCCTTGATGCCGCGCAGGATTGCAATCGTGGCTTCGACGCTCGGCTCTGCCACGACCACAGGTTGAAAGCGCCTTTCGAGTGCCGCGTCTTTTTCTATGTGTTTGCGGTATTCATCGAGCGTAGTCGCGCCGATGCAGCGCAGCTCACCGCGCGCCAGGGCGGGCTTTAACATATTGGCCGCATCCATCGCGCCCTCGGCCGCGCCCGCCCCAATGAGCGTGTGCAGCTCGTCGATGAAAAGCACTACCTTGCCGGCCGCCGCTTCGACTTCCTTGAGGACTGCCTTGAGACGATCCTCGAATTCACCGCGAAACTTGGCGCCAGCAACCATGCTGGCCAAATCGAGCGACAATAGCCGCTTATCCTTCAGCGACTCGGGAACATCACCAGTTGCAATCCGCTGGGCGATGCCCTCTGCGATGGCGGTCTTTCCAACGCCCGGTTCGCCGATCAATACGGGATTGTTTTTGGTGCGTCGGCTAAGGACCTGCATTACACGACGGATCTCTTCGTCACGCCCAACTACGGGGTCAATCTTTCCTTCGCGGGCAAGTTGAGTCAGATCTCGGGTATATTTCTCGAGGGCTTGGAACTTGCCCTCGGGGTTTTGGTCGGTCACGCGCTGCGACCCGCGGATCTCGGCGAGCGCCTGCAGCAGCCTTTCGTACGTGACGCCCTGCCGCTCAAGGACGAGCTTGATTTCCTTGTCCACGCGGGCTGACGCCAAAACAAATAGTTCTACCGAGACGAAATCATCCTTCAGTTTTTTGGCTTCGTCCTCGGCTGCCTGCATCAACGCAAGCGTTCGCGCGTTTAGACGGGGTTCCCCCCCGCCAGACACTTGGGGAAGTTTTTCGAGCCGGTCATTGAGCGACCGCAGGAGCTGCTCGGCATTGCCTGAAGCCCTCTCGAGCAGCAATGTGCCTGTGCTGTCTGGTTGAGCGAGCACGGCCACGAGCAGGTGCTCGGGTAGTAATTCGGGGTGCCCACTGCGGATTGCATTGGAGAGTGCATCCTGCAGGGCCTGTTGACTTTTGCTGGTCAAGCGGTCGGTACGCATATTAGCCAGGCACTAAGTTAAGTTGTGCAATGGCTCTAGCAAGGGCAGAGAAAGCCCCCGACGCGTTTACGAATCGATGGAAGCCTCAACCCGCTCTCGGATGGTCGCTATCAGTTCCTGCGCGCGTATAAGGCCGAGTTCCGCAACCAGCTGAGTGAACTTTCGCTCCAGCTGCACGCGGGCCTCCCAATCAACGGGCACATTGAGTGTTTCTATGACGCTCCGGCGAGAAAGCGGAGCGCTTGAGCCCAACTTCGATTTTCGACTAGGTGTACCCCCGTCGCGACTCGAGGTGGCAGCCCCGCGGCTTGGATCGCGAATGCTGCTGCGCTGTGTCGAGACGGGTTCTTCGTCTTCAATCGCATCGAGTTGTGCGTTTTCGTCGAGTTCGAGCAAATAGAAGACGTACCCAAATTCCTTCGAGTAACGCTCGACGATATGCATTTCACGTTCCGTCTCGGACAAGATGGCTTCAATTGTCCGCGGTACCGTGTGACTGGCTCGAAACGCCGCAATCCGACGCCGGAGCGGTCGATAGTATTCGTTCCACCAATCGTCCGCGGGAAGTGTGAAGGTGTCTAGGACTCGAAATCCGACGCGCTCGGCCGAGCTGCAGTTGCCCGCAATCGTCGTCATGCCGGGGTATGCCTTTTTCCAGAATATCCTAGGCTCATCCGAAGGCGTAGGAACTAACCAAGTTAGCTCCGTTAACGCTACACGCCCGCCGGGCGCCAACAGGGGTCGCCATAGCGTCAGCGCTTGCTCGAACCCGACCAGATACGCGGCGCCTTCCGACCAAATCAGGTCATAGCTGCAGGGCGATTCATCGAGCTGGGTAAAGTCGCCCTGTCGGATTTGAATCAGCGACTTTAGGCCTTCTTGCTCTGCGTTGGAAGCCAATGCCTCGAGAAAAGGTGCATGCTGATCAATCGCGACGACAGGGGAATTGAGCTCCCGCGCGAGCAGCAATGTCGAGGCGCCGCTGCCGCATCCGAGATCAATCACCCGCAACGACTTGGGCAATTTTCCCAGGCGTCTTAGGGCCTCGTGCGTGCTGCTTTCTGATCCGGGCCCTTGACGGGGTAGACCTTCGTAGAGTGAGAAAAAGGCTTCCTCAGGAGTCATTTTGCGGCAGGCGCTTAGCACATTCTAAAGTGGGTTACTGCTGAACATGCCCGGCCCGAAAGCTGAATACGAAGTCTTCTTGCTAGTGTGGTACCGCTACGGCATTCCTCCCAAGCCGTATGCCTGGATGCGCGTTGGCTCACCGACGCTACGCTAGATACGGCTGTTCGCCCTACTCCGAGTCCTCGCTAGTTCACTGTTCAAAGTGCAGACATATGAGTGCCTAGCGACTCGCCATCGCGTAAAGGTAACGTGCGATGTTCGCGACTTCTTCGTCAGTGAGCTTCGCACCGTTCTTGTTGCGCATGCGATTGACCGTGGCTTCCCAAACGTCGCGAGGCACGGTCGTTTCCGACTTCAATGCGTGGCACTTCCCACATTGATTGAGGTAAGCGCGTCGACCGGACTGGAGCTGTTCCATGCTGGTACCTGGCCAATGCGTGTTTGCCGTTTTCACATCTGCAGTGCTTGGAGGCGGGAGTGTCCCGCCACAAGCAAGAACAGTGACGGCCGCCACGCAGGTTGAGGTAATTCTCGAGAAAGCCCGTGAGCTGGTTTGACCGCGCGCAATCATGATCCAACTTTTGATAGCAGAAAGTCATACGTATTTGCACGCAGAAAATGCCCAAGCCCTGGGGGCAGAATCGGTAGTCCCACGCGGGCGGAGTGTGCCCAAGCCGCCCACCTTTTGCGTGCAAAGCTCTCGGATTCAGGTGGCCATCGTAGCCAATTCGCGGAGCAGCGCCGCTTCGGCTGCGGCGTGAAGCTCGAACTCCGACTCGAAACGGTCGCAACTCGCGGAGGGGTCCGGCACGCGTGGCTCCTTCGTATCCGCCCAGAGAACGGACCTCAGGGCCTCGAAAGCGACCAAAACGCCATCATGCTGCGCCTGAAGTTGTTCCAGTTTGAAGCGAATCGTGGGGTATTTATCGTCGAGGCGCGGAAACGCCTCTTCCTCCTCGAACGCAAAATGCTCGAGCAACTGTTGGCGCAATATCTCCATTTGGCGCAAAACTTCGGAAAAGTGCGACGCAGCGATGTGGCCGCTATCCCTAAGCGACTTAATAAGAGTAACGACGTGAACAACCTGCGAACTTAGCAATGAGTGGTCGTCGTGCAAAAGTTCGAGTTCATCCATAGACTTGGTAACTCTACGCTGGAATTGGGATTGTGAAAGTCGAATAGGTCCCGGTACGTCTGGGGGAGATTGCCCATTTGGGATGCAAACTAGTGATTACCTTTCTCTTGAGTGTGGCCTTCGCCCCACGAGAGCTCACTGGGAGATACTCTTTGCGCAACGCACGCCAGCCATGAGAAGTCGCCAATGACCAGGGTGATGAACTCGGTTGGAGGCGCGCAGGCCAGTTGCCGGATAATTGAATGCCCCGCCCCGAAGGACGCGTTCGCAGTC
>PMCK01000556.1 GCA_003154095.1 Myxococcales bacterium
ACGGGTCCAGGTCAATGGCGACGGTGGGTCCAGCGGGGAGCTGGCCGCTAACACTGGGCGAATAGACTGCAAATCACAGGGAGGACGTATCCGGCAGATGGTAGCGGGGAGTTTCGCCTACTCGTTGGCAAGTGCCTCTAGAATTGACTGAAGAACGGCCAGACTTCAGAAGGCATCCACGATGTGGTTTTTCCGGTATCATTGGGCGATGGCGTGTGCGGACCGTCGTAGTTGCACCAGCGCACAGGATCTGCCGCCGGACAACCCGTGTAGCTCGTACAGACGTGGCCACCCGTGGGTGCCGTGGGGAGCGAAGTTACCGTGCAACCATCGAACTTGGCAAACTGATCAGTTTGGGTGGTTTGGGTGACGTTTTCCTGCAGGCCCCCTGAGCCGAGGTAGGGGATGGGCTGGCAGCTCGAGGGCGCCGCCAGTCCGCCACCGGAATGGCCCACTGCAGCAAGAAAAACACCGGGCCGCTGGCAAGCGAGGTTCCATACCAAAGCCGCGCCCTGGCTAAAGCCTTCAATCTCGATCCGGGAAGTATCGATGCAGAGGTCCGCCTCAACAGCCGTGAGAATTTGATCGACGAAGGTCAAGTCCGTGGGAAGCGCCCAAATTCCACCGTTTGCCGAAGGTGCAATGAAGATGGTGCTGTTGTTCGAGAGATCGAAAAGGCCAAAGTACGATGGCGCGATGTCCGTGTCCTTACCCGTAGCTCCGTGAAAATCGAGAATGAGCCGGTATGGGTGGGTGTTGTCGTAGCTCGTGGGCCACCGAATGAGGAATTGCCGGCTCGTGCCGGACACCGTGAGCGTGTTTTGGTTGGCGGTCGACGTGGGGCTGTTCTTCAGCGTGGGTGTCTTGCCGCAGCCCGCACTCGGTTTTGCATTACCCGCACCGCCGGCAGCCGTTGCACCCGCCGTAGACGACCCGCCGCCAGAACCGCCGGGACTCGTTGCGCCGCCCGTGCCAGTCCGGGTGCCGCCCGCTGCGCTGGCGCCACCAGAGTTTGTCCTGCCACCGCTTCCGAGCGGAGCGCCACCAGTAACAAGGGGTGCGCCGCCGGTAGCAGCTCTACCACCGGTGGTAGGCGCACCGCCGGTTGCGGGCCCGCCTCCTGTTGTTGGCCCACCGCCCGTTGCGGGAGAGCCGCCCGTTGCGGGAGAGCCGCCCGTTGCGGGAGAGCCGCCCGTTTGCGGACTGCCCCCCGTATGGAGCACGGCACCACTGGTCCCACCGGTGCTCGGCGCCCCTCCCGTTGTAATGGCTCCTCCTGAACTGCGAGCAACCGCGCTGGCTCCTCCAGTTTCGGAACTGGTTTGCGAACCTCCGACGCTCGTCCCGTTGGAGTTACTCGGTTGCCCACCGCTGTCGCTACCGCTGCATCCAAGGAGCTCACTCAGACTGACCAATAGAGTTAGATACCGTCCGGAGCTTGCGGTACATAGCCATTGGCGCAAAGTAGAATGTGACATTGTGTTACCCGTCAATTGAGACAACGATTTTCTGATTCGGCAAAGTCCGACAAACCACCCACCGACGCCTAAGACGCGAACACCCACTAGACGCTCGCGCGCTTAAGGCGGACCTGTACAATTGTTGCGTCGACGCGTCATTTGTCAATGGACGTGAATAAGACGCCAAGCAGCCGCACGAAGTTCAGACGCGACGCCCGTCGCCTGAGTGATCCCGCATGCGTGAACTTTGGTAGCAGTATCGGAAAGTGGTGCCAGCAATTGCTGCCTCTGGCCGTGTGCCGAGCCTCCGGTGGCGTTCAACGTTCCCCCAATGCCGGCGCTCCCCGACCCCAGCTGACCGCCCGTGGCCGCTCCACCACTCGACGGCCCGGTGCGTCCGCCAGTCCCATTCGTTCCGCCGCTTGCGGGCGCGGTGGTTCCACCGCTTCCAATTGCTCCACCCTGTGGTGTTCCTTGTTGGCGTGACGGCTCATGATTGCGGATTCCCGTGGTTGACATCGCGCATCGCACGGAGCACGAATTGCAGGTTCTGGGGGCTCTCACCGATGCGGCGAATACTGTATGGCCAGAAATTCTTGCCGAAGGGCATATACAGGCGTAGCCGATGTCCTTTGGCGACGAGTTCGCGCTGCAGAGCGTCGCGCACGCCGTACAGCATCTCAATCTCCCACTGTTCGTTAGTCCAACCGTTGGCATTGGCCCGCTCAGTTGCGTGGGCTATCATGCGTTCGTCGTGCGTGCCGAACGCCGGAAACACGCCCTGGGTCTTGGCGTCCGCACTTAGGAGTATCTCGGTCAGCGCCCGGTAGCTTGCATCAACGTCCGAGCGCGCACGGTAGGCGACGTCTGCCTTCTCAGCGAGCGCACCTTTGACGAGCCGTACGGTTGCGCCCGCTTCTACGAGGTGACGAATGTCACGCTCACTCCGTCTTAGATACGCCTGAATCGTGATAGCCACGGGATAGCCCGCCGCGTGCAATGCATTCCAGAGATTCAACGTCGCATCGGTGAGGGATGAATCTTCCATGTCGAGCATGAGTACTTTGCGCTGTGAGGTCGCTAACTGAGCCACGCCATCGGCAATCCTATTCACATTGGCCACGCACAGCGCCCAATCAATGCTGGCCCCCATTTGGGTTGGATCTATGGACACGTGCGTGTCCAGGCCCTTCTCACCGAGCTTTGGCAGGATGTGCAACAAATCCAACACGCAGTGTTCGACGAGATCGGCGTCGCGGATGTACTCCCCTAAGCAGAAAAGGGATGTGCGGATTCCGCGCTCGCGTAAATGAGCCACGGCGTCGAGCGCCTGTGACCCGTCCGTGCCACCTACGAACTGTGACGCAAAACGCTGCATGAACGCTGATGCTTGCATGGCCGCAGTCACTTTCTCACTCTTGGCCAAACTGATCATCGCAGATTGCCAAAGACGCATGTCTCCCATCCTTTCGACGAAGATACCTAGTAGACGTTTGCTACACCTCGGCTGGGCATCCTGCAATGCGAAACCCGAATCCCACGACACTCAAGGCAGAACCCGATTCTGATGTCGGATTTCTGAATGTTGCAGAGCCCGACACGCTTTTTTTCTTGTGGCATGACGGCACGCAAAGCCACGTGCCGTCATGCCAAAAAGAAAGCGTGTTATTTCCCGTACCCGGCAGCTACGATGTTGGCCTGCACGGCGTTGTCGGTCGCATCCGGCGGGGCGCCCATAGTCATGGCCCCTTCGAACCAGATTCCGGCGCGTAGGCGTAACGGCTGTGGTCATTGCGGTATGGCGCGGCCGGTTTTGGCGATTTCGGCACACGGGTCAGCAAAGGTGCTGCTGGTACGTGAGAGAATGGCATGGTTCAGATGCACCTTGGCTTCGCCCAACGCGCCAAGAGACGTGGGTCAGGAGCGGCGCCTTGCGCCGCAGCACCTGCGTCTTGAAGTACGGGGGGTCGCGCGCTGGCGCTCGTTTCGGCGGTTCGAGGGGTTCGCGAAGATGTCGCAACAAGCGTTCGATGTTGTGAGCTTCGCAGAACCGAGAACTCCTGCGTAATGCACTAGGTGAAAACCTGGTGGCGGGACCGACGCAGCTAACCGGCAAAGCAGGGACAACGGGTCCAGGTCAATGGCGACGGGCTCACAGATGCTCCGAACTCGCACAAAGAGGCAAGCGGGCGGACCGTGTCACTTTAAATTGGGGCTGCAAGGGCTCGTTGGCTTCGAGACGCGCTCGACCCACGCCCGTCGATCCGGTGCGCAAAAGGGACTTGAGTATCCCCAGTGGAGGGCAAAACGAATAATCGCGGATCACGGCCGCGCCAACCAAGCCGGCAAGACCCGCCAAGTGGCCCGGCAGTCAGGCTTGATGCAAATGAACCGCACCACTCGAACTACGCCATCCACGCCAAACCAAGTGGCTTACGCTCTGGATAATCATGCAAATGCAGCGCAGTGTTGCCTCAGTTGCCGCAAGCGCGCGGGCGGTAACCGTCCGGATTGCTGATTCGCTTCAGATGCTCTTCAGCAGTCCAGACCTCTTCGGCGATGAGTGTTCCGCCCTTGAATCTGGACTTTCGACTTCGAATTAGGCAATCATCGGACCGCGTAGAAGGGCGTCGATTTTCGCTCATGGGGTTTCCTTGTCTTGCAACTCGGATCACCCCACCTTCTGCGCCCTATTGCCAACTTTCACGCCAAACGCTGTCCCGTTCCGCACTATATGCGAGATTCTCGAACCCCGCCCACCGCCAAGCATCGTAACCAAACCGGGACAACCCCCCCAAATTTCACCTCCCCTAAGCGAGACGGAACAGTCCAAGTGACCGTGAATTTTGTTAGGGCTGAAAGCAACCCCAGTTTTTTCATTCGGACAGAGTTCAAAAGTTACTGCTCGGCCCAATGATATGGTTGTTGCGCCACCATCCGAAGCGGATTCATTTCCCAATATGTTCGCCTTTGCATTCAAACACCATGCTCTGTGCGCGCTCGCTGTAGGATTATCAACACCAATCGGTTGCGGGGGACGTTCCGAACTTGACGATAACGCGTCACTCGGTGGCTTGTCGAACAATTACAATATGACTGGGGGATCGACGGACGACCTTAGGTCTGGTGGCTTGGGTGGCGCTTTAGGGATCGGTGGACATAACGTGAATAGCCGCGCGACGGGCGGAATGGCATCCGCGGCCGGGCACACGAACATGGGTGGTAGCACGACCACGAGTAGTAGCTCGCCAAATGGTGGAACGATATTCGCGGGGGACACGAGTGTTGGCGGTATCTCAGGCACAACTAACCCGGCAGACGGCGGAATGGGGGCGTATGGCGGTATCTTATCCACGGGAGGACTCAACGGGACTGGCGGTGCCGCAGTTCCGAAACTCGTGGCTACGAAGGTTTCCGCCGGTGGAAATTTTACCTGTGCGGTGCTGTTCGACGGTTCGGGCGATTTCAGCTTCAAGCTCTGCAACACGATCGGCTTGCGTGTTGCTCACTTGCTGCCCGTCACTAACCATGGAGAGAGCCATACCTAAACACAATGAGAATGTCGATCCCCATTGTGAACAGGTTGTGCATTTTTTTCTTCGAGCGACTCAGTGAATGCGGCGTCGTGGTCGACGCCCGGGTTTGCTCGTCTCTCTGACTACACCATCGAGTAAATCCTCGAACGCGGCTTCATCTAATTCAACGTAGGTGCAGTTAGGTTCCATGGCTTCAATCGAGGCAAACAATCCCTGCGATAAGCGCTTNNCGCTTGTAGAACATGCAAATTCCAGAGCTATCTGTGAACATCACTTTAACGGTTTCGCGACGTTTGCCAAAGAAAACAAAGAGCGCGCCGCCCATCGGCTCGCGACCAAAGCGCTCGCGGACAACGCCACTCAATCGATCGAACGACCAGCGCATGTCGACCGGGGAGGTACAAACGTAAATCTCAACACCCGCTGGGATCATTCGTCCGCCCCCAACGCCTGAACCGCTTGGAGCAACAACGCCCGGTCGAATCCTGGGCGAATTCGGATGCGTGCCTTGCCTACCTCCAGAGTGAGGCCTTCATCTCTGACGCCATGACTCGAACCCACAGAGCCCTTGGCCACCGCCGGCACGAACCGAAGATCCGGCCGATCTTTGCAATACTTCTGCTTCCAATACTTGAATTGATTGATCGGGTGTCCGTACTTCTCGCAGAAATCCGGTACCGTCAACCCGCTCTGCCCGTGTTCCCGAACAATCTGTCGCCACTTCTCTTGGTTGGCTGAATTGCCACGTTTCATGACCCGGCTCTTGCCAGAAATCGTGCCGATGAATCAATAACGCGTATTCACGCAGCGCTTACGGTTTACGTGCCCATCGACAGGCTAGGCCCGCAAGAGGCGTTTGGTGTAAATATCCGATCGAGCGCAGTTGGTTCGCAGCCTGATTTGCGGTCGCTCGAGTAATTGTGTTAGCGGGCATGAAGACACGCGGAAATACGGTGAAGGAATCTGGGGCAGCGGGCGTTCGGTCAGCTGTGGCTAGGTTTGGGGTGGAGCCTGCTTCAATCGCGATGGGTGTGCGCGGACTTTTCCTTGCGTGATTTGACTTTGGCGAGCTTGCGTTCTTTGGCTTCTTTGAGGCGGTAACTGTCGCCTTCAATTTCGATGATCTCGGATCGATGAATAAGCCGATCGACGAGAGTAACGGTACAGGCAGCGTGAGGAAACACTTCGTTCCATTCGTTGAATGCCTTGTTGGTAGTAACCAATACAGGCTTGTCTGCGTCGTGACGGCGTGTGACAATTTCGAATAACAGGTCAGCGTAGCGCGGGCTGTATGATAGATAACCAACCTCGTCGATGCAGAGAATCTTGGGCATCGCCCATCGGCGCATGCGCCGCGCAAGGGCTGATGGGCTGTCTTGCGCTGCGAGGTCAGCCAGCATGTCACTGGCGGTTGTGAATCGGACGGTGTGGC
>PMCK01000528.1 GCA_003154095.1 Myxococcales bacterium
TCGGAAGCCGAACGCATCTGTGAGGCCGTCGCGATACTAGTTCGTGGGGTAATTCTGCGTAAGGGGCTAGTCAGAGACCTTTGCACCTCCAAGACACGCTGGCGGGCCCGGTTTGCGCCGTTTTCCACGCAGGTAGCAATGAGCGAAGTTGGGTTCAATGAAACGGACGAGCCAGGGGTGTATAGCTATGAAACGGATGATCCGGCAGTGCTAAACCGAAGCCTCGATGCCGTACGCAACGCGGGCGCCCTATTAATTGAGCTTGGGCCCGAATTAAAGAGCTTGGAAGAAGTACTCACTGAAGCGGTGGGGCCATGATCGTAACTTGGGTGATTGCCGAGGATATCTTGCGCGAAGCGATGCGCCGACGTTGGTTTTTGGTGCTGGGGATTGCCATCACGCTTTGCCTCATGGTCCTGCTCGGGACGTTGCGGTTTGACGCGGTAGAGAACACTTTGGCGTCATCAAGGCACGCGCTTAGTTCCGCAGGGGGTGACGGGCATGCGGTCGGTCAGATTTTCAACCCGCTATTTCGCGCCGCGGCCTATCTCATATTCTATGGTGGCATCCTATTTGGAATAATTTCGTGCGCCGAGTTCGCGCCAACGCTCCTCTCACCGGGCCGCATCGAGCACTTGCTGTCACTTCCCGTAAAGCGTTGGCAGTTGATTTTGGGGACATTCATTGGCGTGTGGATAATTGCTAGTTGTGCATCGCTGTATGCCGCCGGAGGCCTAACATTGATTCTAGGCATCAAGACGGGGGTATGGACGTTGCGGCCCATCATTGCGGGGCTGTTATCGACCGTCGCTTGGGCAGCCGTTTACGCCACGATGCTCATTGCAGCGACGTGGGTACGCAGTGCCGCACTGAGTGCCGGTATCGGTGGCATCGTGTTTATCGGTGGGATTATTGCAAGCAACCGCGAAAGCATTCTCGGATTATTCGCCCCGGGCCTGGGGAAAATGGTCTTTTCATTCCTATCGATGCTGTTTCCGAGACTCTCAACATTGGGAGCTGCTTGCGCGCAGATCGCTTCGTCTCAGCCGGTCGACACCGGGGCACTCGCCTCAACACTTGGGGGCTTTGCCTGTTTTACGGCCGTCGCTGTCGCTCTAGCGATAGTGTCATTGGAGCGACAGGATTTCTAAAAAGGAACCGGTCGTTTCTTTGGCGTGACGGCACGGAAACGCGCGATGCCGCCGCTACTTCGGAACGCACTTCACTTCTTGATCGGCTCAGCAGCCTTCGCAGGTTCGGCACCTTTTGGAGCGTCCGTCGTGTTCCACTGCGGCTGCGCCCGGGGTACGACTTTGACCGCCTCTACGACGTCGAAATAGGTCTGCTTCTTCGATAGTTGGCCGTTGGCGGCGGCGGCGGCGAGCTTTTCGTGGGCAGCGCAGAAACGCGCAGCGCTATCGCGCGCTTCTAGCGTGCTATTCTCCAGCGCGACGACCTGGCCAAAAACATCGGCGTAAACCATGCGGTCGACGACTGAGTCCTGCACACAAACGGTTTGCTTGTCGAGCATGCCGCAACGCCTAATCTGGCGTGACATGCGCTTTTTGTCCACGTCTTTCTGAATCGTAGAAAGGCTCTGTGCCTGAGCATCCAGATAGCTCGCAAGCCCGTCGCACAGTGTCTTTACCGGAGGAGCCGCATCCTGAACGATTTTACTGAGATCGGTTTTGGAATCCGTGGCGGCACTCATTTGATTCACCAGGTTCGTCACGGCGTCGCGCGAAGCCTGATCATCGGCATCTGACCAATCAGGACCGCCAATGCCGGAGAGCGCCGCTTCGAGCTTCCCCGTGGTGTCGGCGTCGGCCCCGGATGCGACCGATTCGAGTCGCTCGCCGTAAAGGGACATAACGAGCATGGCGCGCCGCCACAAAGCGTCACTCTTGAGTGCCTTGCTGCAAGTGTCGCCCATCGACTTTTCCAAACCCACCGGTTGGGGTCCGAGTGAGTCTTGCCATAGGCAGACTTGCGCACCTTGAGGAGCCGCCCCGGCATGTACTCCGAGTCCTCGACCTACTGAGCCTACTCCCATGCCGGACCGAACTGCCGGTGCCCCGCAGGCCGTAACGACTAAACTCAAGGTCAGGCATGAACTCGTTAGCGAAAACCGTTTGCTTGGAACTCGAATCGAATTTCGTTGGGTCATAGCGACCACTTCATACCTCATTCTCGCGGGGCGTGCATAGTCTCGTCCGGAGGGCGAAAATTCCGCCATTTACCGGAGCTTGGCCGTCACGACCCCAATTGCCAAGAAAATGGCCCGCCATTTTAAGGCTTGGCTCAAATCAGTTGCATTTGGGCTCACAATGAGCAACTACGGGGGAATAATTTCTGATTTGAGCCGCGGCGCAAATGCCAAAGCGAGGAGAGCATGCACGATCCAAAGCGCCTGTTGTTGACAATTGCCCTGGCACTTAGTGCGTGTGTGAATAAGCCGGCGCCCAAAGCGGGTGCCGCTTCGGGTACGCCGCCATCCGCACGGGCGAACGGCCCTCTTGCCTCGTTCGGCGATGCGAAACCTTCGGAGGTGCTGACGCTGGCATCACCTGTTTCCGGACCAGCACTGGACGCAATTCCGCCGCTGCCGCCAAGGCCGGTAGAACGTGTACCCCTAGATCTGACCAGTCTGTCGCAACCTCCGCGTCTGGAATTGGACGCCAGGGGGCACACATCCAAAGTTCGCGCGTTGCTTTTCAGCCATGATGGCCATTTTCTCGTATCGGGTGGCTATGACAAATCCATTCGAGTTTGGGCAACCGGCAGCGGCGAACTAGTCCGCACGCTACGAGGTGAAATTGGCAGTGGGCCCGGCGGGCGAATCTACGCCGCATCGCTTTCACAAGGGGACGAATTGTTGGCTGTCGGCGGCTGGTTGGGAATGTACGACGGCCAGAGCGGAGCGAATAATCGCCAGGACGCCTATAAGATCCGAGTTCTGGATTTCTATAGCGGCAACACATTGCGTTTGCTCGAGGGCCATAGTGACGTCGTACTAAGTCTTGCCTTTTCGCACTTCGGCAGACGTCTTGTGTCAGGCGGAGGGGACCGGCAGGCTCGGCTTTGGAATGCGTCCAATGGGCAGCTCGAACGCACATTTTACGGGCATGGTGAGGGGGTAAGTTCGGTTGCATTTTCACCGGATGATAGTCTCGTTGCAACCGGTAGTATCGATAAGACAGTGCGCCTCTGGGAGGTCAACACCGGCAGGCAACTAGCGGTTTTGCAGGGCCATTCCGATGCCGTACAGGCCGTGGCGTTTACCCCTGACGGTCGGTATTTGTTGTCGGGCAGTCTCGACCGCACAATTCGACTCTGGGATGGCCATAGCGGAGTGTTCGTCAAGTTGCTGGCGCAGCAGGAATCCGGCGTTTCGAGCCTAACGGTGACACCGGATGGACGGCGAGTGGTAACGGGTTGTGCTGACGGAGCCTTCGTCAACCACGTGTTCAGTGTGCCCGATGGTCAGGACCAGGTCCGCTTTACCGGTCATGACAATATCGTCTTGGCTACCGCAGTGTCGCCGAACGGACGCTGGGCGGCCACCGCTGGCGGCAGCGACTATGGAATCGCGCTTTGGGATATTCAATCGGGACGTGAACAGGTTCACATGGCCGGGCACGGCGCCACTGTGTGGAGCGTCGGCTTCGGCATTGACGGCAATACGATTGCCTGGGGCAATCGCTTTGATCAGAGCGGCTATTCAGAGTACCAACTGAACGGACCCTTGCAGCATAGTTTTGGCCTCGGATCGGGAGGCAAGGCTCTTGGCCCTGGCAGTGACCTGAGTAGCGACGCTGGCTTTCAACGGGCAATAACACGCGTGGGTGGCATCGAACTGCGAACGCCCAACGGTCGGGAACATCCAACGCTTGAAATCTGGGAAAACGGCCAGCAATTGCGCACGATCACCCGTGATGTAACGACCGGGTTCGACCATCGGAGTTTCACGTTGACTCCCGACGCGTCAATCGTCGTAAGCGGCGGCTCGAATGGCGCGCTTGCGTCCTACGACGCGCGTAGCGGCAACAAACTACACGATTTCGTGGGTCACACGGGCGACGTTCTCTCGCTCGCCATGTCACCCAATGGGCGCAATCTCGTCAGCGGCAGCGCCGACCAGACGCTTCGCGTTTGGGACCTGAATTCGGGATCATTACTGGCAACGGGCTTCATTGCGAAAAATGGTCAATGGGTCGCCTACACTCCCGTTGGCTACTACGCCTCTTCGGCTTACGGAGACGCCTACATTGGCTGGCACATTAACCGTGGCGCCGATCAAACAGCGGGCTTCTTCCCCGCTTCGAGCCTGTCCGAACAACTTCGGTCCGAAGCGGTGGTGGCCAATTTCGTAGGTGACTTCGGTGACGTGCAGCGAGCAATTGCATTGACGAATCAGGGGCTTGCCGCGTGGCAACCCCAGGTGAGTTACCAGCGTTTCGAGGATTTGCCCCAGTTTGCGCCGCCTTCGATTATTCGCATGGATCCTGGACTTGACGTCACCGTCACCAGTGATCGAATCGAGATACGGGCGAGAGCGTATGCCAGTTCCGGTGAACCCATCACCGAAATATCCTTCTTGGTCAACGGGCGACAAGTGGATGACCGCTGGTGGCAGACTGTCGGCCGTCCGAGGATCGTCAACAGTGGGAGATATGCGGATATCACCGGTACATTACCGTTACCTGAAAATATCAATCGAATCTCGGTGTTGGCCAAAAATCGGTATAACACTGCACAACCTGAGACGATAGAAATTCGACGCAAGGGCGACGCGGGTGAACTAGAGAAAATCTTCAAACCTGACCTCTATTTGCTATCGATCGGGATATCGAATTACGCCGACTCCGGGCTTCAGCTGCGATTTGCCGATGCCGATGCACGAGCCGTTGCGGAAGCACTACAGAAACAGTCGGGCAAGTTGTATGGCCGGGTTCTGGTGCGTACGCTTACGGACCGTCAGGCGAGTCAGTCTGCAATATCGGAAGGCCTACAATGGCTCCGTCGTGACGCCACGCAGAAGGACCTTGCTCTGATATTTCTGGCAGGCCATGCCGCCGTTGACGAGCGAGGTAACTACTTCTTTCTTCCATATGCCGGCAATCTGCAGGCCCTATCGACAACGGGAGTAAAATGGACTGACTTTCAGTCGATTCTCGATCGATTGCCGTCGAAGGTCGTTTTGCTAGCGGACACTTGCCATGCAGCGTCGATAACCGGCACCACCGAGCGGACTCGTGGAGGGCCTAATCGCGATTTGACAAGGGCCTTGCGCGCATCAATCAATGCCGGAAGCGGTGTCGTCGTGATGACTGCTTCNNGAGAATAGCTACGAGGATGACCGTTGGAAGCACGGGGCATTCACCAAGGCGCTGTTAGAAGGTTTTTCTGGCCAGGCCGACTACGACAAAGACCATGCGATTTATGTGCGCGAGCTCGATCATTACCTTACCCGGCGCGTTAGCCAGCTGACCGAAGGGCGACAGCACCCGTCGACGGAAGTGCCCCACAGTATGCCTAATTTTCCCCTCTATTACCGCTAGGAGATCTCGTGAACGTTCTAAATACAATCTATGNNGCTTGTTGTGCTCCCACTTTCAGCTTGCGGTGGCTCATCGAAATCTCAATCATCAACCAACAGTCCCGGTAATCAAATGTCCGCGTCCGTCGCGGGCGCACCGGCTTGGGCTACCGGTGATTGTCGTAAGTACTTTGGTGAGCAAGCCGTAATCTGCGGAGTCGGAACAGTATCGGGCGTGTCTAGTCCTTCGCTGGCGCGCAATGCGGCGATGGGTCGCGGGCGCACTGAGATTGCTCGGTATCTGCAGGTGCGAATCAAATCAATCCTGACCGATTACCAGGCAGCCAAGGGTGGGCTTACGGAGCAGACAATCGAGGACAACTCCAAGCAGATCACCGATATGACTCTGAGCGGCACGCGCATGGCCGAGTATTGGATCGCTCCGGATGGCACCTACTATGCGCTCATGACGCTGGGTCTCGAAGAATTCAAGAATAGCGTTCAACAGGCGTCTGGCATTCAAGAACCAATAAGACAGGCCGTCCTGGCCAGTGCTGGCAAAGCCTTTTCCGTCAGGGACGACGAGACATCTCGCTATTGAATCTTGGCCTCGATGGGACTCTCCCGTGGGCACGAGCGGCATCGGGTGATCACACCGAATGCAATTCGCTGGATAAGCGGTGTACATCACCACTACGACCGAAACCACCGATGAATCCGCTGGTGGTTCACAGGTCTGGGTGTTCAATAGCAATGGTACCCTCTATCAGCCGGCAGGGCTCGCCTACAATGCTTGGCCCCGTTACAATGCTCTCACCGGTACCGGCAACGACGCCGATCGCAATGGTGAAGGTCAGCATGGTTACGGTTGTTACGGTCTCAATGTTGGTATTGGTAACATTGACGACGACAAGGAACTGGAGATCATCGTTACCTACGATAACCATCAGATCCAGGCATTTTCCATCATGTTTGCATCGGAACCTATTGTCGCCGATCTGAACCAAGATGGCTCGCCCGAGGTACTATTTACGACCTTTGGCGATCCCAACGTCCTCGACTCGGGTAACCTCGTGATTTTGGCCGCAGATGGCAGTCAATTGTTCGACATGGCGCTACCCAATACTAGCAACGACCACAATGGGAACGGAAATGGCGCACCGGCAGCCCCAACCGTGGCGGATCTCAACGGCGATGGAAATCTCGAGATCTTCATTCAGACATTCGAGCACGGAATGGATATTTACACGGTTCCTGGCTCAGCAGAGAATTGCCTGCTCTGGTCGACAGCGCGCGGGGGCCCGTTGCGAATGGGTCAACCGAGTAAGATCTAGGGCGTTTTTCCGTGCCGTCACAACAAACAACGGATCGCTCCAGCGCCTCGATTCCACGGACGTGACGGAGCCCGTCGGACCGGGCCGCCGTGCGGCCTATCAGGGATGGGCTCCGATGCGCGCTCAGCCGAGTGTCGGTTCCGAGTTTGAGTCTTCGTCATCCTCGCTCGATCGCGCCTTAGCTCTGTGGCTGGGTTTCGTATTGGCGGCTTTGGGCGCCGGCTTGAGGGTTACACGAATAAAGTCGTGTATGTCCAATAGATCTCGCGGCAATTCATTTTGATCGCCGAGCTTTCTGGCAAT
>PMCK01000530.1 GCA_003154095.1 Myxococcales bacterium
GAGGGCATCCGCGGCGGCAAACTCATTCCTCTCAAGCGAACCGTCGATGAGGCGGTAATGGCTTGCCCCACAGTCAAGCACGTGTTCGTCGTCAAACGGACGGGCAACAAAATCCCGTTTTATCCTCAGCGCGATCACTGGCTGGATGATCTAATGCAAGCGGAAAGGCCGTATTGCCCGATTGAGCATATGGACAGCGAAGATACGCTGTTTCTGCTGTATACCTCAGGTTCAACGGGTAAGCCCAAGGGCATTGCACACACGACAGCGGGCTACCTGCTGGGCGTTACGATGACGCTCAAGTACGTTTTCGACTATCGTCCGGGTGATATTTTCGCTTGCATGGCGGATATCGGTTGGGTCACGGGGCACAGCTACGTCGTCTATGGCCCGCTCTCCAGCGGCGCCACGAGCGTGATGTTCGAAAGTGTCCCGACGTACCCAGATGCCGGTCGTTATTGGGACGTGGTCGAGCGCCTGAAGATCACGCAGTTTTACACCGCTCCCACGGCGATCCGCGCCATTATGCGTGCCGGCAATGACATACCCCAAAAATACGATCGCTCGAGCCTGCGCGTGCTCGGCAGCGTGGGCGAACCCATCAACCCCGAAGCCTGGCGTTGGTATCATGACGTCATCGGCGAAGGTCGCTGCCAAATCGTCGATACATTCTGGCAAACGGAAACCGGCGCCATCATGATAACTCCCCTGCCAGGCGCGATTGCAACCAAGCCGGGCTCAGCAACATTGCCGTTTTTTGGCGTAGAACCCGCCGTGGTGGACGATCAAGGCAAAGAACTCACTGGCAATGGTGTATCGGGGTTTCTCTGTTTCAAGCGCCCTTGGCCAGCCATGGCACGCACGATTCAAAACGATCATCAACGCTTCTTCGAGACTTATCTCAAGCCCTACCCGGGCTATTACTTCACCGGCGACGGTTGCCGCCGCGACCAGGATGGCTACTGGTGGATTACCGGGCGCGTCGATGATGTACTTAACGTGAGCGGTCACCGCCTCGGCACTGCCGAAATCGAAAGTGCACTCGTCACTCACCCCGGTGTTGCCGAAGCCGCCGTCGTTGGCTATCCGCATGACATCAAAGGACAAGGTATATTCGCCTACGTCATTCTCAAGGATGGTTACCGCGAAACACCCGATCTGATCGGTGAATTACGCAATGAAGCGCGCCATCACATTGGCCCGATTGCTACGCCGGATATCATCCTGGTAGCGCCCGGCCTGCCGAAGACTCGATCCGGCAAAATCATGCGGCGCATCCTGCGCAAGATCGCCGCCGATGAGACCGACAATTTAGGAGACGTAACGACGCTTGCCGATCCCGATGTCGTGCAACAATTACTGACCAAGCGACGCGCGTTGATCACGTAGAACATCCGCAATGCCGCAATGCCGCGACGGCCGCGCAGCGACGGGGCGGGCACGAGGCCCGCCCCTACGAAAACCGTCGTGTACGGGCGGGCCTCGTGCCCGCCTTGACGAAAACCGACGTGTACGGGTGGGCCTCGTGCCCGCCCTTAGGTTACGCTTGACGTCCGATGCGTTCGCGACTCGAATTTTTTACTCTCACGGTGCTCGGAGCCTGCTCGCCGTCGCCCAAGGCGGCGGCTCCACCACAGCCACAGCAGTCGATTACTTCCGCGCCGCCGTTCCCCGAGGCTGAATTTCGCGAGCATCCAATAGCGTCGCCGGCAGCACCGCTCCTGCCCGCTGACAATTCGAGTCCAGGTGCCCCGCTGGAGGATGATCGGCCCCCACTTCGAATGTTGACCCCCGAGGAGCGCGGGGTTCCGGCTCCAACTTGCACTCCATCCGATTGGAATCCAATTGCGCTCGGCGATCTGTTGCGCGTCGGACGGCGGCGAAATCCCAGTTACTCAACGGCCATCGTGATGGGAGAAGGCCGTCCGATGACGGACCTGCTGGGAGCGGGTTCACCCTGTGACGATTCGCCGCAGCGGCGCTCTCGCTTCCACGGGTTCTACATGCGGACGTTGTCAAACGGCACCACAATCAAACTCCTCGACGCAGTTCCTGCTGGCAAATCCGGCCGCGGCTGGGAGGGGAATCAATGTCGATCTGTGTGAAGGTCGAATAGTCTGGAAGTCGAGTGACTACACTTCGAATGGTGACATCGTATTGATCGGCAACGACTACTTGTTGACGGGATACGGGTTTACGGCCGAGAAGCGTATCATCCAAGTCCACGACGCACACTCAGGCAAAGTCCTGCAGACCCTGCGGATCCCGGGCAATCCAGAGGCATTGGACTTCAATCAAGGTGTGCTAACAGTCAAGACCAACCACGGAGAGGCAACATTTGAGTTGTTGCGGTAACATGGCGTGACGGTTTGATTTCACGCGCCAAGCTGACCTGAATGCGGGGTTAGGCGAGGACTCACTAAGGAATTCAGCCACCTGGGACGGCGCTTACGTCCTCCATGCCAGCTTTGACTCAGATCGGGCACAATAGGGGCATGTATGATAGCGGACCGCCCCCAGTAGTAACCTGCGCGGTCTGTAGACGCCCCGAATGCTCGGGCTGCGCGGACAAGGGGGAGGATAAGGATACGGGGCCGGTCTTGGCCTGGGAAGGCACGGGCAATTGGGGCGAGCGCCTGTGGAAGATGGCACTGGCGAGCAGTACGGCGCCGCTGCGCACGTTCGGTGAACTCCCCGAGGGAGGGATAGTGTCGGCGCTCGCGTTTGCGTTGATCGCCGAATCAATTGCAGTCGGATCACTCGGTGTCGTGGCGGGGGCAATCACTTTCGCTGTGTCGCCCGCCCTCTTGGGTAATGTTCTGTTGGATCGCGCTGCCGGTACCCTGGTTGTGCTTACCAGTGTTGTGCTCATCGTGCTGCTGGTAGCTTTGCATGTCGTCTGGGGGCTGTGTCTCGAAGCCGGTACCGCGACAACGGGAGGCTCGCCGAAATGGCGGCTTGGAATGCGCTTCGGTCTCTATGCTTGCGGTTGGGATCTACTGACTTCGCCAGCGGGGGTATTGCAGGGGCTCTTGTCGCGCGGTCCGAGCGCAGCCTTCGGCCCCGTCGGTGCGGCTGCAAGGGTACCCCGCTTGGCGATGCGCGCCTATTTGGTGGACCGCAGGCAATTCGAAGGCAGAGCGCAACGTCGAGCCACGCAGATTAGTGTGACGATCCTAGGCATTGTCATGTTGCTATTCGTATCGGGACTCATCGCGGGAGCGATTCGCATCGTGGTCGCTGCTTCCACGTAGCAAAGGCCATTTTACTTATATAACCCGGCGGTCGCCAATTTCCCTAAGATGTCGAACCCTTGCTCAGAGGCGCGGATTGCTAGCTCGCTCAACGACCTCGAATAGTCTGCTTCACTACCCGTGAAGTACCCTCCGCGTTTGAGCGCATTGACGAAATCTGCCACGTCCCCACGCTGCAAGGCATCTATGGACTGCGGGTATTTGCGAATCAGAAGCGACAGGTAATCTTCCGCACCTTCCTTGGCGCTAAGGTAGGCTCGGAACCGATCACGTAATGCGCGCACGTGGTAACCAGAACCTTCATGAGCTTCTCGAATGCAACTCATGCCATCTGGACCATGGCCCTTGATGCCGCCAAAATTGTAGTTGAACATTGAACGGCCACCGTGGGTTTCATGTGCCCAATGCGAAGTCAGAATCAAGACGACGTCAGCGCTCGGCGGCTGCTGCATGGCTTTTTTCCAGGCCCGAGTCAGTTCGCGCGCAGCCCGACTACCGGAAATAGGGGTTCGCTCGGGTTGAACATCGAGGGTGTTAGCCGACTCGTCAAACGAGCTACCCTCACTTTGCATTGACGTATTGGAACTATCAAGCGTCAAGGGTTCGAGGCTGCTGAACCTGAAGCTGTCCGGAATGTAACCGAGTAGCGGCAAGTCATATTCTGCCGCGCAATCCAGGCGGGCTTGTACCAATGACCCATAGCTGGCCTCAGAAAGACCGTAGTCCTGGACCGCCCAGGTAATCGGCACGAAGGACAGACTCAGTGCTGGAGAGTCCCACCATGAATGAAGGCAGGTTCCGTATCGAATCGTGAACTGCCCGTCGAGCGTGAGGGCATCGTAAGAATGGGACCAGTCGCCGAGGGAAACTAACTGCATCGAATTCGACTGATTGAACTGGGGCGTCGCACCGGCTGCGCCCGTGAGCATCACAAGAAGCGGGATCGCGATATATGTTGCCTTAGCATTCATGCGGGTCCCGAGAGGTCATCGATACTAAGCAATTGTCGCATCGCCTTATCAGTTATTGCGCGGCAGATTCCTACGTCAAGCGGCGAACGTGGGCCGCTGCCCGGATTTTTAGCGACACTCCAAAATACCACCCGCTAGAGTAACCAACCTACCCGCAGGTTGATGGTCGGCAATGGGGCCCGTCCTATGGTCTGCAGCGTGTTTCTCACCTTCTGATCATTGGGATCCAACAGTTGGGAATGGATCTGATCCACCATTTGTTGCGGCGTGCCCTGCGGCAATATTAGCTGACTCTTGAATTTGATTTGGCTTGGGGCAATTGGAACCTGTGCGCCAATATCGATGCCAAGGCTAAACCCAATGTCCGTTGTGTATAGGTACCCAATCTGCGGAGTGAGAACCAACGTCTTTACGGTTCCAGAGCTTTCATAGACGAGTGGATTGGGAATCGAAAGACCTGGCACCACCGTTGAGAACGAAGACGTGTCCATCTTGTCCGTCATGGTGCCCTTGACCGTCTCGTACCCGACGCCAGCTCCTAGAAAGAAGCCGCCTCCAAACGGGAATAACCGACCAAAGACATCGTATTCCTGATAAAGGAGCGTGGCTTGACCGTAGTATGAAACTCTAACCGTCGGGATGAGCCCAATATTGATCCCGCCCCCTAAATAGCGCGTCAACTTCAGCAGGCCACCGAAACTGAACAAATTGGGCAAGCCAACGCCAACCATCGGACCTATGCGGATGATGTCTCCGGAGCTCTCGTCGTCCTTGGATGAAGCTCCCTTGCTGCTCGCACTGGGTTCTGTGTCCTCGTTCTCTTGTTCGACATCTTGCTTTTCGGCTGATGCGGCGGTCTTACCTTTCGCTCGCGGGGGCGGTAAAGCCTCTGGCTGCGCCGGCGCCGCGCGCGTAGACTTTGTTGCGGGACGACCGGTTGCAGGTTGTGCCGGCGTTCGTTGCCTTGCAACGGCTGGAGCGGCTGGCGCTTCCGGCGGAAATGAAGTCGTGCTCGACGGCGAGCTAGGTTTCTTGGGTGAAGTAGGGGGTGCAGATGGCGCCGCGGGCGCTGCCGGCTCGGGTGCAGCAGGTGCGGGCGCCTCAGGTGCGGCCTCCTTTGGCGGCGCCGGGGGCGCTTCAGTAGCGGGTGCGTCGGTCGTGGGCGCGGTAGGCTCATTGGACACCGGCGCAGGTTCTTGAGCCACCGCGATCGAGCTAACGCTGAGCGCCGCGAGCAAGCCGCCCGATGCCACCGCGGATTGACAGAACCGATTGAATTGGAGTGACTGAGTGCTTCGGATCACGGGGGCTTAGCTTAGCGTATTTGGAGCGCGCAAGGTTGCGAATTGGTTCTAGAGGGCGCCTGCGGTCGGCATGCGAGTATTCCGTGCCGCCGTGCCCCCAAAAATCAGCTGCAAATCAACGAGCCCCTTGGGCGCAGCAAATCCACTCCGAACGCACCGCCTCTGCCCAGCGATTCCTTGACGCTATGCGGCTAATTCGTCGGTGTCGTGCTCGACACGGCGCAAACGCCGTTCAGGCAGACAACCGTTGGGGATATTACGCAGGCGATAGCCGGGCACATCAGGGGAACTCCAGAGCAATTTTGCTGCCAGGTAGCCTGGTTCGCATCACATTGCGCTTTACTCATGGGTGTAGTCGCGCAGATGGCGCAATAGCACTGGCTCGAATTCTCGGGCGCCTTCGTGTACGCGCACGCAGTGCAGTCGCTATCATGGCTGCAAATTGAAGGCGTGCNNCCGACGCGTCACTACCGTTACCGCCGTCGAATGCCGACCCGCCGCAAGCCGCGAACGCGAAACTGGCAACGAGCAGAGCGAGCGCCGTTGGAGCAATACCCTTGGGTCCAAGTCGAATTGATGGCTTCATAGTCGTAACTCCAAAGCTAGCAGCTACGCAAAAGCCGGGCCATCGAGATACCGCGAGNNGTGCCAGACCACTGACACAACTGTCGCGACCTCTGCAAAACGATGAACAGACAATACCTTGGGTATTGACACACGAGGGCTCATGAAAATCCAAGGCAAAGGACCATCGACAATGCGCGTTTAGATAGGCGAGGTAGACGCTACTGGTTGGCGCGAGCTCAGTT
>PMCK01000083.1 GCA_003154095.1 Myxococcales bacterium
GCCGGCGTCGTTACCAAGATCCTCGAGTAATTGGTGTGCGTTTCTAGACATCCACGAAAGATGTAGCGAACAACATGGCTGAAACAACCAAAATTCGGATTCGCCTCAAGGCGTTCGATCACCAGCTTCTCGACAAGTCGACAGCGGATATCGTCGAAACCGCACGTCGTACTGGGGCACGAGTTGCTGGACCCATACCGCTGCCGACTTCAATTCGGCGGTACACAGTTCTTCGTGGACCTCACGTTGACAAGAAATCTCGCGAGCAATTCGAGGTTCGCACGCACAAGCGCCTGCTTGACATACTCGAGCCTACTCAGCAGACCCTCGAGGCGCTGATGAAACTCGACTTGTCTGCGGGTGTGGACGTCGAAATCAAGAGTTGAGGCCAACAATTCGAGGATCTCATGGCAAAGATCGACGTATTCAATCTAGATCGGCAGAAAGTCGGAGAACTGGAACTCGCCGACGAAGTTTTTGCAGTCGACGTCAAGGAGCACTTGCTCCACGAAGTCGTTGCGGCGCAACTTGCGTCACGCAGAGCTGGAACGCGGGCCGCCAAAGAGCGATCCGCTGTTCAAGGCTCAAAGAAGAAGCTCTACAAACAGAAGGGCACCGGCAACGCACGGCATGGCGCAATTAGGGCGCCCATCTATGTCGGCGGCGGCCGCGCGCACCCGCCGCGCCCACAAGACTGGAGCTATCGTCCCCCCAGGCAAGTCAGAGTGGGCGCGATGCGCAGCGCGCTCAGTCTGATTTTCAAAGAAGGCAGGCTAACGGTCGTCGATAGCATCCAATTTGCCGAACCAAAAACCAGGCAAATGGCCACCGTTCTTGCCAATTTGAAAGCATCTGGCACTACTCTCATCGTGGATAGTGGAGAGAATCAGAATCTTCGCCTTTCGATCAGGAATATGGACGAGTCGCGGTTCTTGCCTCCAGAAGGAGTCAATGTCTACGACTTGCTCCGCCACGACAACCTCGTGGTGTCCCGAGATGCAGCCAAGGCCCTTGAGGCCCGGTGTCTGGAGCGTGGATCATGAACCCAGAACACGTAATAAGGCGTCCTCTCGTTTTGACGGAAAAGGCAGCCCGCGTTAAGGGACAAAACAAGGTCGTCTTCGAAGTCGCCTTGGACGCTAACAAGATCGAGATTCGGGACGCCGTCGAGGCCTTGTTCAAGGTGAAGGTCCTTGATGTTTCCACCTTGGTTCAACGTGGCAAATTGAAGAAGGTGGGGCGTCGTGTGCTCAAGCGACCCAACTGGAAAAAGGCATTTGTGACCCTGCAACCGGGCAACGATATTCAATTCTTTACCGAGGCAGAGGAGTGAGGCGATGGCCATTCGTGCATTCAAACCTACATCTCCCGGACGACGAGCGTACACCGCTGGTGATTTCTCAGANNAATCAAGGTCGCATAACCTCGCGCTTCCGCGGTGGCGGGCACAAGCGCATGTATCGCGTGATCGACTTCAAGCGCCAAAAGATTGGAGTTCCAGCGCGCGTCGCTGCAATCGAGTACGATCCGAACCGAAATTCCCGCATCGCACTACTTCACTACGCTGACGGGGAAAAGAGCTACATACTGGCGCCTGACGGCTTGAAACCCGGCGACCAGGTGATCTCCAGCCGCAACGCCGACATTCGACCCGGAAACTGCTTACCCCTATCCTTCATTCCGGCGGGTACGCTCATTCACAATGTGGAATTGAAGCGCGGCAAGGGTGGCCAGTTGGTTCGTTGCGCGGGCGTTGGCGCTCAGCTGATGGCCAAGGACAACGCCTACGCTCAAATCAGAATGCCCAGCGGCGAAGTACGCAAAGTTCATATTTTGTGCCGTGCAACCGTCGGCCACGTCTCGAACATAGAGGCTCAGAACGTGAGCCTCGGC
This sequence comes from Myxococcales bacterium, assembly GCA_003154095.1. Taxonomy (GTDB): domain Bacteria; phylum Myxococcota_A; class Polyangia; order Polyangiales; family Polyangiaceae; genus FEN-1139. The sequence goes on from PMCK01000083.1 coordinate 1,894, forward strand.
AAAGCAGGTCGACGCCGATGGTTGGGACGACGACCACACAACCGGGGAGTCACGATGAATCCTGTTGACCATCCAATGGGTGGTGGTGAAGGTCGAACAAGTGGTGGGCGCCACCCTTGCTCGCCCTGGGGCAAGCTCACTAAGGGGCTCAAGACCCGCAACAACAAGCGCACCAACCTAATGATCGTTAAAAACCGCAAGGCAAAGAGCTAGACCATGGCGCGCAGCATCAAGAAGGGTCCGTTTATTGACGGACATTTGGCAAAGAAGATCGAAGATTCACAGTCGCAAAGCCAGAAGAAAGTCATCAAGACTTGGTCGCGACGTTCAACGATAATTCCCGAAGCGGTCGGGTTGACCTTCGCCGTGCACAACGGTCGCAAGTTCGTCCCGGTGTTTGTCACGGAAAACATGGTGGGCCACAAACTTGGTGAGTTTGCGCCAACGCGAACTTTTCACGGCCACGCCGCCGACAAGAAGGCCGCACCCAAGAAGACCGGCAACCCACAGACCGGCAAACGCTAATTGGATTGAGAGCGCCGTTCGGGCCGTCTGGAGCTAACGCTCCGGACGGCTATCGGCTGACTCAATCCTCGAGAAAACCACCAATACAACCACCCTAACCAACCCTGCACGGATATTCAGCCGATAAATCCCTCGACTGACACTTGCCGTGTAGCAACCCCTCTGCTAGCTATTCGTCCCTTTTGCCAGGGCTGGCATGTTGCCGGCTCCCTGGCGGTTGCGCCATCCGATTCAAGCCTGCCCACGTTTCAGTGGGGGGCCTCCCCGGAAATGCACGACTGAGCAGCAACTACTCTGCGCTGCTAGGGGGCGACGGGTCTGCAAAGGAAACTGTCGACATGATAAGTCAAGCCAAAGCGAATTTTCAGCGGATAAGTCCGCGTAAGGCACGGATGATGGTCAACCTCATTCGTGGACGAGACGCATCGGAAGCCATTCAGCTGCTCGACTTTACGCCCAAAGCAGGGGCGCCGTTCGTGAAGAAGCTGATTGCAAGTGCGATGGCAAACGCGCGACAGCTTCGTCCGACTTTGGAACTAGACCGTTTATTCATTAGCAAGGCCACTGTCGATAAGGGGCCTGATTCGCAATTGAGGCGATGGCGACCCCGTGCCATGGGGCGGGCCACGCGTATTTCAAAGGGCGTCAGTCATATCTACATAGAGCTCGACGAGCGCTGAGTAGCGCAATCATTTAGGCAAAGGGATCATGGGACAGAAAACGCATCCGTACGGCTTCCGCCTAGGCGTCATCAAGACCTGGACCAGCAAGTGGTACGAAGACTCACAATATACGAAGTGGCTGCATGAGGACATTCGCATCAAGCGTGCGGTGAAGGAATACCTCTACAATGCCAATGTAGCCGGGGTGGAAATCGAACGCGCTGCCAACAAGGCCAAAGTGGTCGTGTATACCGCTCGACCCGGAATGGTCATCGGCAAAGGTGGCAAGGGAATCGAAGTTCTGAAAAGTGGCAACTTGGATACGGCCACTCGCGGTGAAACGAAATTTCCTGGCGTTCAAAGCTTCACCGATAATGAAGTCTTCATCGACGTTCAGGAAGTACGCAAGGCAGAAACCAACGCTCAGCTCGTGGCCGAAAACGTGGCAACTCAGCTAGAGCGACGAATCGCCTTTCGGCGGGCCATGAAGAAGGCCCTCTCCACCTCCATGAAATTTGGAGCTAAGGGGGTTCGTATCAGGTGCTCCGGTCGCCTCGGCGGCGCCGAAATGGGCCGAGTCGAGACTTATCGTGAAGGACGCGTGCCACTTCACACTCTTAGAGCTGATGTGGACTTCGGACTCGCCGAAGCTCGAACCACGTACGGTACCATTGGAATCAAGGTTTGGATCTTCAAGGGCGAAGTGTTGCAGCGAAAAGCGCGACGCATCCCGGAGTGAGTCAACAACATGTTGTCCCCGAAGCGCACCAAATATCGAAAAGTTCAAAAGGGCCGTATTCGCGGTCTTGCATGGCGAGGTTCCGACGTATCGTTTGGTGACTTCGGACTGCAATCGCTGGACCATGCCTGGATCACCGCTCGGCAGATAGAAGCCTCGCGCATGGCCATTCAACGGCATGTCAAACGTGCCGGTAAGCTCTGGATCCGAGTGTTCCCCGACAAACCTATCACGAAGAAGCCGCTCGAAGTACGTATGGGAAGTGGCAAGGGCAGTGTCGAAGGCTGGGTAGCGGTGGTAAAGCCTGGCCGGGTGATGTTCGAAATCCAAGGCGTTACGGAAGCCATGGCGCGCGAGGCATTCCAGCTTGCGGCTTCAAAACTTCCGATAGCGACTCGGGTGCTCGTTCGAGGAGATTTGTGATGAAATCCAAAGATCTCCGAGAGCGAACCACGGAAGACTTGAATACACTTCGAGCGACGTTCAAGCAGGAACTCTTCTCGTATCGAATGAAGAATTTCACCAACCAGCTCGAAGATACAAGCTTGATTCAAAAGTCGCGCCGTGATCTTGCGCGTATTGAAGGAATACTGCACGAGCGCACGCCGATCACCGTGCCTGGTGCAGCCATCTCCGACAGTGGGAAAGGAAGCGACTCGTGACTACTGAGAGCACACCGCAATTGCGGGCCGCGAACCGCCGCCGACGTCTCGTTGGAATCGTAACGAGCGACAAAATGGACAAGACAGTTACTGTCGAAGTCATTCGGCTGAAGCTCGAATCGAAATACAAGAAATACGTGCGCGTTCATCGGTCCTATAAGGCGCATGACGAAGACAATCAGTGCAAGAAGGGTGACCGAGTCGAGATCTTAGAGCATCGGCCGTTGTCGCGTACCAAGCGCTGGAAGGTAGTGCGTTTGGTAGAACGACCCGACCAGGAGCTGAGTTGACATGATCCAGATGGAGTCTGTGCTCGACGTTGCCGATAACTCGGGCGCGAAGGTCGTGCAGTGTATCAAGGTACTTGGCGGGTCTCGTCGGCGATATGCGGGCCTCGGCGACGTAATCGTCGTGGCCATTCGGGACGCAATGCCAGGCTCAAAAGTCAAGAAAGGCGATACAGCCAAGGCAGTGGTTGTCAGAACGGCGCGTGAGTACCGCCGTACCGACGGCAGTTACATCAAGTTTGACGAGAACAGCGCCGTGCTGATCAACAATCAGCTCGAGCCAATTGGCACTCGAATATTCGGGCCCGTAGCCCGCGAACTTCGCGGTCGAGGGTTTATGAAGATCATCTCGCTTGCTCCGGAGGTGCTGTAATGCAACGCCTGAGAAAAGGGGACGACGTCATCGTCATCAGCGGCAACGACAAGGGCAAAAGAGGTCGGGTGCTGCGAGTCATCGCGGAACGCAATGCGGTCGTTGTCGAAGGGATCCGCAAGGTCAAGCGCCACGTCAAATCGCAACCGCAGCGTCCGGGCGGAATTATCGAAGTTGAGGCTCCGATTAGTGCGAGCAACGTGATGCCCGTGGATCCGCAGACCGGGAAGCCGACTCGCATCAACTTTAAGGTCGTAGACGGCAAGAAAGTCCGCCAGACCAAGAGCGGAGCAACACTAGCGGTGCAGGAGTAAGTTATGGCTGAAGCAACCCCCTTGCCGCGGCTGGTCGATCGCTACAAGAGCGACATCGCACCCAAGCTAATGAAGCGGTTTGGCTACAAGAATCAGATGCAACTGCCACGGCTGAAGAAAATCGTGGTCAACGTTGGCCTCGGAGAAGCCACAGCCAATCCAAAGCTAATTGAATCCACCGTCCAGGAAGTTGCAGCAATTACGGGACAGAAGCCGGTAGTCACCAAGGCTCGCAAGTCAATTGCGAACTTTAAATTGCGTCAGGGCATGGCGATTGGCGTCATGGTGACGTTGCGCCGTGAGCGGATGTGGGAGTTCTTCGATCGACTCGTGTCGATCAGTTTACCGCGCGTGCGGGACTTCCGTGGCGTAAGTGGCCGCGCCTTCGATGGTGCCGGTAACTACACTTTGGGCCTGAAAGAGCAAATCGTGTTTCCGGAAATCAACTTCGACAAAGTCGATAAGGTCAAGGGAATGAATATCACGATCGTTACAACAGCCGAGACAAACGAAGAAGCCAAAGAACTTCTAACGCAACTCGGAATGCCATTTAGGAGCCAATGAGATGGCACGTGCATGTCAGTGGGCAAAGCTGAATCGACCCGCGAAGTTTTCGACTCGCGCAGTAACTCGGTGCAATGTTTGTGGTCGCTCCAAGGCCGTGTACAGAGATTTCAAACTCTGTCGCATTTGTCTGCGACTCATGGCCCTCCGCGGTGAACTCCCGGGCGTTACCAAGGCAAGTTGGTGAACTGATGAACAGCGATCCCATCGCAGATCTGTTGGCCCGTCTCCGAAACGCCGCGTTGGCTCGCCACGAGCTGGCGCGCATCCCCGCAAGCCGATTGAAAGTGGCCGTTGCCGAACTCCTGAAGGCAGAGGGCTACGTATCGGATGTTCGTCGTGAGGAATGGGGGCCCAAGAAGGCACCTACTTTGACTGTCACGTTGAAGTACAGCCGTGATCGTAAGTGTGCATTCCTTGGCATGCGACGCGTGTCACGGCCCGGGCGACGAGTGTACCTTGGCCACGACTCTATCCCGAGAGTCCTCAGCGGACTTGGTGTGTCAATCCTGAGTACGTCTCAGGGAGTGATGACCGACAAAGAGGCGCGACGGCGAAAGCTTGGTGGCGAGCTCATCTGTGAGGTCTGGTAATGACGACCGCA
>PMCK01000710.1 GCA_003154095.1 Myxococcales bacterium
AAACGTATTTCGTCAAGAGCCATCTAGGACATTCATTGCCGATGGTGGCGGCAGCCTCGGAACTAGTCCTGGATCAGGCCGCTCATCATCAGGCTTACGTTGTTCTGGAACTTGGGTACGTTTGCTTGAAGGTCGTCGGCGGCGTTTTGCCATTGCGTTGTATCGACGAGCGGGTCTTCCTGGATAGCGCTCGTGATTTGGGCTCGCCATGCTCCAAGCTTTGCGGCCACGCTTTGCGCCGAGAACGGGCCTGCGATGAATGCGTCGGCAATGCTTTTTTGCCGGCCGTAGATGACACTGCGCAGCAGCTTGAGGAACGGATCGCAGTCGATCTGCCTAACCTCGTAGCTTCCATACGAAGTGACGCCGCCCAGGACAATCACGGCGTCAAAGTAGGAAGTGTAGCCATCGCAGCCGCTCGTGATGACGTTCCAGTTCGGCACGATGTTATTGCCGTTGGGCACGTTATCCGACCAGTAATTCGGTTCTGGGTACCAAAAAGTCTTGTCGAAGTCCCAGGGAATAAGGGAAAAACGCCCGTTTCCCACGTCATACCAGAAGTAATTCTGATTGGCAGGCCCCCAGCCTGTGCCAAAGTAGAAAGACATGATTCCGTCGAAATTGCTGATCGCGCGATCGACAACGACATACCGCGCCAGGTAATCGAAGTCGAGGTAGGGCGCCATGTTCGTGGCAAAGTCGGCTTCAGTGGATGATGCGACGGCATCCCTGAAGGCCATGAAGTCAGACACGTCCATTGTGGCCGGATCACTGTTCGTTCTGAGCGCCTTTTGAGCATCGGCAAGCGTCGTGGTTGCCGATGGCCAGAGATCCCTGTAGAGATTCCCGTCTCCGGATTGTGGAAAACGGTTGGCCGTGAACCTGCCGTCGACCTCTTCGACGGCGGCGAACAGCCCTTGGTACTCGCCATTGATGTAGAGCCGCGCGTGTACGGCGCGCGGCGCCAGCACGTTCATGTCGCGAAAGAGTGAGTAGCCGAGCCGTTCGCGCAGTTTGCTGGGATCCGCCGCCATCGCGTGTAGATTCAGCTTCTTTAGACCGTCCAAGCGCCCTGCAGTGTCATACCGGTTAAGGTCGAGCTTCAGCGAGAAACGTTGGCACACGTCGATGTTGCCAAAATCCGAGCTCACGCGCACGATCCGCTTGCCCGTTGCATAATCGACGCAGCCCCACACCGAGTAGTCGCCCTTGATGCGAACGCCTATCGCCGGCAGCACAGTGTCGCCGAACTTGAGCGCGGCCTGTACGTAACGGTCTTCATTGACCGTGTACGGATTTATCAACAGCGTTGAGAAGTCCATCAGGCGCCCGTACTCTTCATCCGTAAACGTGAGATAGTAGGATTGAACCTGGGTCTCATCGAACACCTCATTGCCTATCTGTTCCTTAGGCAGATTCGTACCTGCGGCATCGCCCGCATCGCTTCCGCCCGCGCTGCTTCCGCCCGCGCTGCTGCCACCGGTCCCTACCGCAGGCGCGCCTGCAGACTGTGTGCCGTGATTGTCGTCAGAACTGCCACAGGCACAAGCCAGCAACAGGCAAACGTTCAGCCACAAAAAGATCACTGCCCTTCCGAACACCCTGCTCGACGACATGACGCGGACTATATCAGACGCTTTTCTGCCTGTGCACGTCATCGACAACTCCAAAGTCAGAGAATACACTCAGACTGCACTTCGGGCACAGGTGTCATGCAACCGACTACCAGGGCAGCCCGGTGGATGTGGATGCGGACGCTGACGGTAAATTAGACGACCCTGGGATGACAGGGAGTCCCGTTAGAATTGCGTGAAGAACTCCCAGGACACCTGAGGAATCCAGTTGGCACTGCTGCCGGGATCGCTGTTGATGTTCGTGTGTCCTCCGTTGAAGGTGCAAACCTTGGTGGGATAGCCATCCTTGCACCCTGTGAAATCAACGCAAGTATGGGCGCCCGATGTCCAGGTCGGGATTGGATTTGGCACGGTACACCCGTTATCGGTGCCATGCTCTATGGCGATATACTTCGAGCCTTGGGTGGTGCTGCTCCCATTGACCCACGGACATGTAGTGTCGCTCATGCCGGTCGTCTGCATCCATGCGATGGGTCCGTGGGTCTTGGTTGGTATGTAGATGTTGTAATTGGCAGGGGCTATTCCCACGGCGGCGCGAATGTCCTTCTGATGATTCACCGAGAGCGAGTACGTGAACATCCCGCCGAAGCTGAATCCGGTGATGAAGACGCGCGAGGTATCGACGCAAAGAGTCTTCTTGGCGAAGGCCAGGAGGTCATCGAAGAAGACCTGGTCCGTGTCCTTGCCAGTATCCCACGTTCCGTTCGGATTTCCCGGTAGCGCTTGTGGCGCAATGAAGATGGCAGGCTGATTCGCGGCGGTCGCCAGTGGTTTGAGGAAGTAAAAGTTCTGGCCCTGAACAGCCGTGTCACTGCTGCTGATCCAGTGGAACGTGAAGAACAAGCGATACGGCTTGTTCATGTCGTAGTTGGTGGGAATGTCGATGATGTAACTTCGCTGGGTACCGCCACTGGTAATCGTATTCGACGCGCCGTTCTTCAGCGACGAATCCAGCGTCTTGCCACACCCGTCGCTGGGAACTGCGGGATTCCCAAGGGCGTAGCCTCCACCCGCGGTTCCGGTGGCGCCACCCGTGGTGCTGCCCTTGGTGCCACCCGTGGCGACTCCGCCACTAGAGACAACGCCGCCGGTGGAGACGCTACCCCCACTTGTGACGTTGGAATTGCCACCCACCTGTGAAGGAGTGGTTCCGCCGGCATCGCCGCTGCAACCCAAGAAAAGACCCAAGGGTGCAACTAGAATAAACCTGCTTGCAAATGTCACTGCTCGCATTTTGGTCCTCCACAATTCGGCGATTCGGGTAGCGTTCCCAGCTGCACCCTGCGGGCCGGCCATGGCTTTCACTCATTTCAGCAGTGGCAATGGGTACTGTACTTCCGTCATCGAATTTGCATTTTTTGTCGTTTTCCAATCTATTATTGCAATACCGGCCCGCGAGGCGCACGACGTGCCTGAGTCACTGCGGGGATCGCTTGGCATGACACGGTCTTTCAGCGCCAATCGCACGCACAATTCGACGCCAGGTGTCCGTTGGAGTAGTGCAACTTAACCACACGCGAGCCCATGATGACCCAATCAAGGTTACTTCAATCAGGTTTGATTTCATTGCTATTTGGAGCCGCGACCCTGGCGGGGTGCAACAAGGCTTCTTCAGAGGTCCCACTTGTCACCACTGCAGCCGGACCGCCGGGTTACAGCTGGCAACGCGCTACGATCGCGAATGTTGGCTCCTACGACTTGCCGAGCGGTGGCAAATGGCAAAAAGATGGTCTCGGCGCGTCGAACGGGGAACTTGACGTCACCATCTCCGTCCAAATGCAGGGTGGCGTAGAAGACAGCGATCGGGCGGTCTTCATGAAGGGTCTGGTTGACGCCAACAAGCGCGACGCGCCCAAATACGAGATTTTAGGTCAGCAGAATGGGCAGGTCAACAAGATCGCAGCTGGTAGAGTCGACGGGAAATTCGACAACGGAACGGCGTACGCCACCCGCGACTACGTGCTCTTCAACAATCACGTTGCCTTGGCCATGATGGTTCGTGGTCCAATCGCGAAGCAACAAGACGTGCAGGCGATTGCCGATCACTTGGCTGTTTCGTTGAAGTAGCTCGGCGTAAGCTCCCGCCCGCCGTGCGGACGCGACAGAGCGTCCCCCGGCAGTCGTCGAAGCGAAGAGCCATCATTCAGGGACGACGCATTGCGCGTTGACACACAGCATGTTGCTCCCGCAAGAGTTAGCGCAACTGCCACAGTTGGCGTTGTCCGTCCTCAGATCGATTTCACAGCCGTTCATCGTATTGCCGTCGCAGTTGCCATGGCCGGCATTGCACATGCCAATTGCGCAGGTGCTGTTGATGCAGGCCGGTGTGGCATTGGCCATGCTGCACTGCGTGCCGCACGAGCCGCAATTGTTCACCGACGTGGCGATGTTGGTCTCGCAGCCGTTCGCGGCGTTGCCGTCGCAGTTGGCAAAGGTGCCAGAGCACACGGGATTGGTCTGAGCGCAGATCCCTTGGCTGCAGGTGCGGCCAGAACCGCAAATGTTCCCGCACGTGCCACAGTTGGAGTTATCCGAGACAAGATTGACTTCGCAGCCGTCAGCTGAGATCGCGTTGCAATTCGCGAAACCCGCCGGGCACACGCCCGCGACGCTGCTGCCTCCGGTCGAAGTGATACTGCCTCCGGTCGAAGTGATGCTGCCTCCGGTCGAAGTGATGCTGCCTCCGGTCGAAGCGCTGATGCCTCCGGTCGAAGTGATGCTGCCTCCGGTTGAAGCGCCGCTGCCTCCGGTCGAAGCGCCGCTGCCTCCGGTCGAAGTGCAATCTGCGCCGGTGCACGCGCTGCTGCCCCCCACCGACCCATCCGCGTGCCCCAGGTCGGTCACGCCAACGCAGGCTCCCAGGGTAAGTGGGAGTCCAAGTGCCGCCACAAAACCAAAAAGCCTCCGCAATTTCCTCATATGAGCTCCTGACACCCGCGCGACCTTTGATGCGCCCGGCAAAGAGTGAATGACACCTCAGCCCTGCCGTGATCACATGAAATCACGGTGCTGGCTCGGCCAGCAAGGATCTTAGGCGCGCCGCGTGGGCAGAATTCGGGTAGGCGCGCACAAATGCCCGAATCCGCTCGGATGCCTCGCTGCGCCGACCGCTACGCCAGAGCAACTCAATGGCAAGTGCCTCGCGCTCCTGCACCAGCTGACCCGCGGGGAATTCCGCTGCCAACTGTTGCAGCGTGCGCCAGGCCCCTGCCGTATCGCCAGCGCGTAGTACACGGCGCCCTTGTTCCAGCAACGCGGATTCGCGCAACAGTTGACTGGCAGATTCTTTTGTATTGGGCGGCACGCTGCCGGCGGTTTGCGGCAATGGCTGTGCCGGCGGCCGTGCTGCGGCTGGAGCGTCAGACTCGGCGGCGGCCGCAGCCGCGCTTTCGACTCGAGTGTCAGGCTGCGTCGGCTCTTGGCGCAATGCCCTGGTCTCGGCGCGAACCTGTGCGGGCGGTGCGGCGGCTGAAGTATCGGCGGACGGCGCGACAGGCTCGGCCGGCGGTGAGCTTTCGTAGGGGCGTGCCGAGAAACCCGGCAACAGCGCGACCGTCGGCGCAGCCGTTTGCGGCGCATACCGCGTCGAATGCAGGGCGAACGTCGTAGCGCCCGCGCCGGCAATTACGGCGGCAACCACGCCGATTTTCACCAGGGACAGACCGACGCCGCTCGCCTGAGCTAGCGTCGAAGTTGGCAACGGGGAACCGGAGCCTCCCTGGATTGGACCTACGAGCCTGGCGCTCAGCCCGGCCCAAACCTCTTGGGACGCCGCGGGCGGTGGAGCGCCCCAACCGCCGTCTGCGAGGACGCGTCGCGCCACGGCGCCGGCATCGCCCGACTCGGAAGTAAGGCGCTTAGGGAATTTCATGCTCGACCTCCTGCGACAAGCAACCGAGAGTGTTCTCGCGCGCGTTCGCGTTCGACCGTGCGCCAAAACGCCGCACGCGCAGCGCGCAGCCGCGAACAGATGGTTCCGCGCGACAGCCCCAGTAAGCGGGCAATTTCGTCCCCTTCGAGCTCCTCGATTTCATAGAGAATGAACACGGCGCGCTGATCGAGCGTCATGGCCTCTAGGACCGCACCGAGCCGTTCTCGGCCCTGATGCAACATGGCAAGTTCCTCTTGGTTGGGTGTTTCGGCGTTGGGCTCGTCGTGATCGGGTTCGGGCCGGACCGCGTCCCTCGGCCGACGCCTGCGGTAGTACTGGGCATGTCGATAGCAGATGGCAAAAAGCCAGGTCGTGACTTTGCAGCTCGCGTCAAATGTCGCAAGCTTCCGGTAAACGACAATGAAGACCTCTTGGGCGGCGTCCGCCGCGTCGCTAGGCATAATTCCGAGCCGCCGCAACGTCTGCCAGACGTAGCGGAAGTGCACTCTGTACAGCGAATCGAAATCCATGGATGGCGGCGCCAAGCCGCCCTTAGCCATGGATGACATAACGGCAGGCTGGTGATCAGAAATTCGACACCATCAGCCCCAAGCCGCCAAGCACGCCCGCCTGGGCCGGGTCGAATGCCACTGTCCTGTTTCCATCCACGGTCACTGTAAACCTCTGATCAACGACAGGCACTACGCCGTCCAGGCTCAGCACCCAGTGCAACGGACCGAAAATCGGCCCTGTCAGGCTGACGTCTCCGGCCGCACCAAGCCAAGGTTTGCGCACATCCCTGGCGCCATCAAACCCACGAGCGCTAGCGTGAACCCACCCGCCCAACCCGCGAGCGCATAGCCAGACGTCGAGTTTGCTGCCTCGCGATAGCTGCGCGACCCAACAGCCGCGTGCCGTGATCGCAAGAAGACCGACGAGTACCTCACCCGGGGGCGCCGAATCGCCGCGGCTAGGCATCCAAAGGCCGCCCACGCCACCCATAAATTGACTGCGACCAACGAAGGACTCAAGCGAATAGCCAAGCGAAGCCGGCCTTGTCAGACCAGCCGACACGTTGCCGCCCAACTCAACGCCGTACTTCCAGGGCTTGGGCCGAGGCGCAACGGGGTCGGGTATTTTACGCTCGCTGCTCTTCGAGCTTTCGATTTGATCGAGTAGCAGCGCCGTGCTCACGCTTACCGCACTGGCCAGCGCGGCACAGCTTATCCCATTGTCCTCGAAAATGCGCTCGCCGCCAAACGGGCCCTCGACGTGCAACACGGCACGATAGACGCCCCCTACACGGATCACCGCGAGCGTCAACCGCGTTGCCGCGGCTGCCGTGTCGTTCGCTGCCACCGCCACGTGGCCGGCGACGCCGTTGATCGCTGCCGCCCAGGCCTCTTGCGTCGGGCAATCACTGGCGTCGCTGGTGGTCGTCACGTTTAGACTTGCCGCCGGCGCGCTCGCGGACGCTGCCAAGGCCACGGCAGACGCAGCTCCGGCAGTCGCGCAAGCTAACAGGCAGGTAATCCAAGAGTCCATCGGGGAACGATTATGCAAATCGTGAGCTCAATGGGCAGACTCCATAGCACCCGTGCCCGGCGCGGTACACACGTCAGCCAAATCAGTCACCGCGAACACACGCTCCGGTACCAGTCTTTTCCGTGCCGCCGCGTCAAAATAATGCTGAAATGGTTCACAAATCGCGTCGGTTCCGGGTTGGACATTCTTCGCGGGCTCGTTCGGTTTCGTCTTGGTGCCGTTCGCCCTGGCGGGCCTCGACTTGGCGTTGAACGTAGCGATGTAGTCCTGCAGTGCTAAAGATAAAGACAGGCTGTCGGCGTTTTCGGCCCCCAATTCCTCCCGTGGAGCCCATCGATCGTTCGTGTGCTGCGTATTCCGGCTGAGCTATTATCGCCGCTGCGGTTGAGCTGGTGCGTGCAGTCTTAGTTGCCAAGCACGGCATTTGAGCGCCCTCAAGAAGCGAGGTTAGTATCTGTGCACCGCACGCGTCGCCGTGCATTGAGCGCTTCAACCGCACGCTGATCGCGGATCACGCGTCGCCAATTCGGGAAAGGAGCGTTGCCGCACGACGTCAACTTGGCTCTTATTTCTGAATTCCCGTTGTTTCCTGTGGCGCTAGCTCGAGCGCTGGGTTTGGCCGAGAGCAAGCCTTTTTCCAGTGTTTTCGCGCAAACTCCGCGTGAATTCTTTTCGCCGGCCTAAATTCCTCCCGTGCCGTTGGAATGCCAAGTCCCCGATACGGAACCGGTTTCAGGCTGGTACTTTCTTGGTGACATTTGTTTGTTGCGGCACTTGGACACACGCGCCACGCTTGGGCGTTCTCGGCCTCGCTGTTGGACATGCGAAATCCGGGGTACAGTTTGCGCAGTTGGAGGTCTCGATGAGAATTCAGAACTTGGTTACGCTTGGAGTCCTAATCGCGGGCACGAACCTTGTGGGTTGCGGCTCGAACGACGCGGGCGGCACTCCCGCTAACAATAGAGCTGGTGGCAATTCGGGCAACACCGGGGGCGCAGGTACCACTGCTACTGGTGGAACTACGAACGCCTCAACTACCGGAGCCAAAACCGGCGGCAGCACCGGCAATCCACAAGGTGGTGCCGCAACGGGCGGCAACAATCCCGCGGGTGGCGCTGCCACTGGCGGTAATCCCAATAATCCAACGGGCGGCAGTCCCGGTGTTGGCGGCAATGCAACCGGCGGCTTAGCCACCGGCGGCGCAAACGTTGGCGGTAACGCAACCGGCGGCAAAGCCACGGGCGGTGCAAACGTCGGCGGCAATGCAACCGGCGGCTTAGCCACCGGCGGCGCAAACGTTGGCGGTGCTGCAACGGGCGGCAGTCCCAACGTTGGCGGTGCCGCAACGGGCGGCAAGTCATCCACTGGTGGCGGCAACACCGGCGGAACTTCCACCAACGGCGGTGCCGCAACGGGCGGCAAGTCATCTGGTGGCGGCACCGGGTGCTCGAATACCGACGCGAGCAAGATCAACTTGGATGCATCGGGTTACGTCTGCGGCAACACGTTGGGTATCAAGGGAGCTTGGTATTGCTATAACGACGGCTCCGATTCGACCACCAGCTGCAAAGGCAGCGACGGCAAGGGCGCTGGCGCCATTCCGTGGAACACGACGTCAGGCGCAATGTGCCTGAGTGGGACGATGGGCACAGGGACGGGCAGTTACGCCGGCATCGGCTTCAAGGTCAACTCGGACCCGCCCGGCAGCACCACCACGCCCGGCACGTGGAACGCGAGCAACCTAGTCGGCTTCGCGATTACCTTGACGTCCGGAGCCAGCGGCAGGGGAACCGGTGGCATGATTCTCAACATCGAGTATCCGACGTCGACGGACCTGGATACGAGTACCAAGGATGCACCGGGTATCACGGTCCCCGGCGTGCCAGGCACCGGTTCGATTACCTACAACGCGCTCTTTTCCGATTCCGTGCTCGCCAATAACAAGCTCCAAAAACACCCGGTGGATCCGGCCAACCTCACGGATGTAAAGATCGCCTTCTTCCCGGACAGCATCTCGCATACGTACGACTTCTGCATCAAGAGCATCGTGCCGCTGACGACAGCTCCGAGTCCCGTCGTGGCCACGGGCGCATACGGGCCGACCTGGAACAACCAGATGCCTCAAGCCGTGAACGGCGTCAACGGCTATGCCGTGCAGAGCGCCCCATTCCCCACGAATGGGAATCCAATGACGATGCAGGTAAATGCAACCGCCAGTGGCGTTGGGTTCACGTACACGACGGGGTCTGGTTACAACGCCCCGAACAATGGCCCCGGGTCCTTCCCCGCCATCATTAGCGGTTGGGGCCCGGGTCACGACGGTATCCAGTTCTATGGACCCTACAAGACCGCCAAGCAGATCAGCGCACTCACGTCGGTGAAGAGCAGCTGGTCATTCACGATGGGCGCCAGCGGAAACGCGGTCTATGATCTCTGGTTTGGAAACTCCGCAGCGCCGACGGTCCCGAATGTCGAACTCATGATCTGGATTGGCAACAAGGACAAGGATCCCCTCGGCACCTCAAAAGGAGATTCTGCAGCTCTCAACGGGCGAACGCCGTTCGTCGGCACCAACGGAACGGGTGAACAGGTCGTCAGCTATTGGGTAGCGAAGGGGACCAACGGCAGCCCAGTCAGCAACTTCGACGTGCTGGCCTATGTCAAGGACGCAGCCACCAAGGGCTACGCCGGGCTGTCCAACAGCTCCTACATGATCGGAGTTCAGACAGGTTTCGAAGTTTACAGCGGCACCTGGACCACCACGGATTACAACATCACTATCCAGTAATTGAGTGCAAAACCGTCTCTCCCCGGCGCCACGGGCCGCCGGGGAGGACGCGTAGGTACCGACGATTGTTGCCCGGCCCGAACTTTTGATAGACTTGCTTCTGCAGAACAAATAGGAGTGGCAGCGATGCGCAAGCAGAATCTAATCTTAGGTTGTTCGGTCGTCGGCATGGCCTTCCTCTCTGGAGTATCCGCTTGTTCGACCAGCTCCAGCCAAACCAACGACGCCGGGACAGCCTTGGGAGGCGCGGGAGGATCGCATAGCGGCACGGGAGGCTCGAAAAGCGGTACGGGAGGAACCTCGCGAAACGACGCGGGCTGCATCGTAGGTGACCCGAACTCCACCTATGTCCTCATCGACGACATGGAGACAACGAC
>PMCK01000249.1 GCA_003154095.1 Myxococcales bacterium
ACAAGGGCATGTAAGCAGTCAGGAGCGTCATGATGCCCAACATCACTACTGCAGCAATGTACTTTCCTAGGACGATTTCCCTATCCCCAAGGGGAGAGGTATTAAGCAATGTGAAAGTCCCCATCTGCCTCTCTTCCGCCAACAGTCGCATGCTGAGCACGATACCGGCTATCATGGTCGTGCCACTCGCGTTGTAGAAGAACTGCTCCAGGACTTCGGCCGACAGCAATTTTTCGGCTAGCGCCTGCCAATAGAATAGAATTCCATCGATCAATAGAACGGACGCGACAATTGCAGCGCCCAGCGGCGAGCGCACAAAGGCACCCAATTCGCGTCGAGCCAAGATTAGAGCCTGATTCACGGCGTTGCCTCTCCCTGGCCATTGCCCTGATTTGAGTTCGAAGCCGCCACGGCGGCGGAGCCTGACAGCTGAAGAAATACATCCTCCAAGTCGCGGTGGCTTCTTGACAATTGAAGCACTCCAAGCCCGCGTTCGACGAGAAACGCAACGACGGACTCACGCACGTCGCGATCCATTTGAACCTCGAAAGTCAGCAGGTTTGTTCCCTGTTCTCGGGGTTCGCGGGGCGTAATATCCAATACCCCTTGCAGCCGTCGAATGGACTCCCAAAATTGAGCCAAATCCGCCCCCGCGGCATGGCGCGCCACTATTTCGACGCGCATCCCGGACAACCAGCGGGCGCCTAATTCTGCCTCGGAGCCGTCCGCAATGATTGTCCCCTCCCCTATCACCAAAATGCGATCACAGGTTTCACTGATTTCAGACAAAATGTGACTCGATATAATCACCGTGTGTTCACCACCAAGACTGCGGACAAGCTCGCGCATCTCGACGATCTGTACGGGATCGAGCCCTGAGATGGGTTCATCGAGCACAACGAGTTGTGGCCTATGAACAATCGCTTGCGCAATGCCAACCCGTTGGCGAAACCCGTGAGAGAGGGTGGCTATTCGGTCATCTCGAACGGCGCCGAGTTCCGTTAACTGTATGACCTCGTCCACGCGTTGAGTGAGTTGGGCTCGTTTCAGGCCGCGAATTTTTCCTGCGAAACGCAGGTATTCACGAACGGTCATTTCGGGATAGAGCGGCGGACTGTCGGGCAAATATCCGATTTTTGCTCGAACGGCATCGGGATCGGAAACGACGTCGACTCCCCCCACGCGAACCGTCCCACTCGTCGGCAAGAGGTCGCAGGCCAAAATGCGCAGGGTAGTAGTTTTGCCGGCACCGTTGAGCCCCAATAAGCCGATGATCTGACCCGATTCTATCGTAAAAGACAATGCTCCGAGGGCCCTACGCTCTCCGTAGTACTTGTACAGATCGCGGATCTCGATCACTTTATCCTCACTCGTCATGCCCACCGTCCTTGGCGGGCCCCGCAATTACCACGAAACCATCCATCGCCAACTGGTCCTGTAGAATAAACTAGCGAGACTCCTCCCAGCAGTTGGAGCCCTGCTTGCCGTCGCAACTTGCAAAGTCGGTGACCTGTGCCTTAGATTTGCCCACGCTACCTGCACGTACGTTCTGACTTCTTAATTGTGTTGGTTGTCTGGGCCCCGGCCCAAACAACGGCGTCCGGAGAAGTTGACTCAAAGACAACACGTTTTGCGCCTGATCTAACAACTTCGACGCTGGTCCCTTCCCGAGAATTATCAAATGTCGTCACTCGAGAGCCCCTCATCTGAAGGCCCCATTTGGCACTTCGACCCGAGGTCACACATTGAACAGCCGGCTTGCTCCGCTACCGAGCTCGCCCAGCGTTTACGCAGCCTAGCCTCCGGTCTCGGTCTAGCAGGGCTCGGATTTGCCCCGGTCGAGGCCTTCTTGGAGGCTCAGCGCGCCTTTCGGGAATGGGTAGATGCAGATTACCACGGCACGATGAACTACCTGCTGTCGGACGGCGATCGTCACGACCCTAACCGATTGGCACCCCATTCGAGCACCATTGTCGTCGCTGCCGTCGGGACCGTTCCCAAGGCCAGCCCGGGGCGCGCATTGCCGCTGGTGGGCCAGCTAGCAGCCTATGCTGCTGGACCAGACTATCACCACGTCTTGCGTCAAAAATTGGCCGCCCTCGGGCAAATGATCGCGGATGTCTCGGGGCGCCCCATTGACGGGCGAGCCTGTGTCGATACGGCCCCGCTGCTCGAGCGCGAGGCAGCTCGTCGAGCGGGCTTGGGCTTTATCGGCAAGTCGAACATGCTAATCATTCCTGGCATCGGGTCGCAGGTGCTCTTGGGCGTCCTGCTGGTCAACATACGAATCGAACCCGATAGTCCGCGCGAACACCGCTGTGGGCGCTGCACGACCTGTTTAACGGCTTGTCCTACTCATGCCTTCGTCGGCCCCTGGTTGCTGGATGCGCGACGGTGCATCGCCTATTTGACCATTGAATACAAGGGTTGGATCGCTCTCGAATTGCGATCCACTCATCGGCACACGCGTATTTGGGTGCGATATCTGTCAGGATGTTTGTCCTTTCAATCACGGAAAAGTGGAAATTGACGCGCCCGGTGACGCTGCTTCCGAAAATCAGATAGAGCAAATCGATTTGCATCGGTGGCTAACGATGAGTTCGTCCGACTATCGACGGCTAACTTCCGGGACGGCCTTGCGTCGTGCCAGCCGCTGGCAGCTCCTGCGTAACGCCGCTATTGCAGCGGGAAATTGCGGTGATTCATCGTTAGTCGAACCGTTAGTCCGGCTACTCTCGAACTCGAAGTATCCGATCGTTCGAGGACACTCTGCTTGGGCATTAGGCCGATATCGTAGTGTCGATGCGGTGCGGGCGTTGGATCAGGCGATATTCGATGAGGCTGATTCTGAAGTTAGAATAGAAATCCAGCATGCTCAAGCAGAACAGCTCAATCACGAGGCTGACGAAACCAAGGAATAGTCAGGCGATTGGTCTCGCGCCTCCGATGCAGGCTTTAGGCTTTGAGCCCAACGATCAATGACATTTGCTGTGGGGGCAGCGTTCAGCCGGCGACGCCGATACTGTACGCAGATTCCGAATTCGCAACTGCGCCCTGGGACCGCCGCGCGCATCAGCCTAGTCACGGAACGGTTCAAGTTCGCGTTTCCGTGCCGCCAATTCCCCAAAAAAAGGCATCTTAGGGAACTTCATCAATCTTTGCCGCTACCGAACAAGTAAATTGCTCCAAGAACCAAGAATAACAGCCCGGCGCCGCGTTTGACCCAGTTGGCAGGAACGTAGCGCGAGATTATGTCGCCGCCGAGCACGGCCAACGCAGACGTGAGAACGAGTCCCAAAGATGCACCCAAAAAAACGGACCATCGGGATTTGGCACCGGCTGCCATCGACATCGTCGCCAGTTGGGTCTTATCGCCCATTTCCG
>PMCK01000271.1 GCA_003154095.1 Myxococcales bacterium
TCTTGCGCGACTGCTCCAGCTGCAACTGCAGCTCTATGCACACTTGCTCGGCTCGCTTGCGTTTGGTGATGTCCGTCGCCACAAGGAGGCACTCTTGCCCGTTGTCAGAAACCGTGCCTGCGAGTTCGACGGCAAGCGCCTCCGCTCCCTCGGGACACAGTACGGTCTCGTGGATTTCCTTGACACGACTCTTGAATGCCTTCGCCAAGAAAACGTCAAAGGCGGAACGGCTCTCAACGGCAAGAACGTGCGCGAATCGTCGCCCAACTAGACGCGTGCGCTCCAGCGCCATCATTCGTGCGCCAGTGAGGTTTACGTCACGAAGCACACCCTGCGAGTCCAGAGTCATGTAGCCAACCGGTGCGAACTCATATAGGTTGGTCAAGCGTGTCAGGCCATCTTCCAATTCGGCTTTTACTCGCTGAAGTTCCTCGTTCTGGATCTCCAGCTCGATTTGGTGCACATGTAGCTCGTGAATGAGTCGATGCGTATCCGCCGCAGGGCTGCGGTCACCGGCGCCAAACTTATCACGACTCCCGCCAAGCCAATCTTCTGCCCGGCTGCGCAGTTCGTCGAAGGTCCCTGCTTCACCCTTGTTCTTCTTCAAGTTGCCCTGCCCTTCGTCTGCGCCTCGTCGGTAACCGGCGCCGCCTCGCGTCGCTGAAAGAAGACCGAGATGCCTTCACCTTGCGGAAAGACTCTGACGCTGTACCAACCAGCATAAGGCGCGGCTTCGAATTGCGTTTCGAATGTCAGGAAACTCTTGTCCCGCAGCGCCTGATGATACTTTTCGTCGAAAATGGACCCTTTGACTTCGGGAAATGCGTCAAAAAGAGACTTCCCCAACACCTCGGCGCGCTTTCGTTCGAAAATTCGTTCCGCTACTGGATTGAAATAGGTAATTGCCAGGTTGCCGTCCAATGACAAAACGGCATCGTTCACGCTTTCAAGTATGCTCGTGGTTCTCTCTGACAATTGCCTTCGCGCCTCCTCCGCTGCTCTGAGGTCGTTGATGTCGGCGCAAGTCCCGTACCATTTGAGGACCTGTCCTTGCGCATCGCGAATGGGCGCGGCACGCGTCTTGAACCAGCGATATGCGCCATCAGCGTTCCGGAGGCGAAACTCGCTATCGAAGGTGGCACCAGAACTGACCGCTGCGCGCCAGTCGGTCCGGACCCGCTCGCGGTCGTCGTGAGAGACTTGGTGAAGCCATCCGTTGCCGAGTTGTTCTGGCTCCGGGACGCCCGTGAACTCGAGCCACTGGCGGCTGAGATAGTCGATGGCGCCATCGGCGCGACTGCTAAAGACCAGTTGGGGTAGGGAATCCGCAAGTTCTCGGAGTGCGGTTTCCTCTTTCCGGAGCGCTACCTCAAGGGCCTTCGATACGCTCGCATCCGTGAACGTGATGACTAATCCGTCAATCACGTTCTCGAGCGTGCTATAGGGCATGATGCGCACCGAAAACCAGCGATTGCCACTGGCGGTGACCACCTTCTCCTTGAAGATCAGCGTGCGCAGTACTTCACGCGCATCATCGGCCAACTCTGGGTAGTCAAGCATTGTCGCGATATCGGTGAAGTGCCGTCCGGCGTCGCCGGGGATCAGTTTGATGATTTTGGCGGCCTGCGGCGTATAACGCCCCACACGGAGTTCACCGTCCAAGAAGAGAGTTGCGATATCGGTGCTGTTCAGCAGGTTCTTCATGTCGCTGCTGGACCTCGAGAGCTCGTCCACTTTGGCCTGTANNGTCGACTGGAACTCCTCGTTGGTCGATTGGAGCTCCTCTTGCCAGGTCTGCATCCGCTCTCGAGAAGTTTGCAGCTCTTCTTGGGCCAGCTGCAATGCCTTCTCCATTTCGATGAGCCGAGCCGTCGTGGCGGGAGAGCGATGGGCTTTCACCCGCGCGGCGGGTTCGGCAGGGCTTGCCACGTCCGCGAACACGATCATCATCGAGCCCCGCAGCTCATTGGGCTCGGTCAGCTTGTGTACGGTAAGGTTTATCGTTTGGGTTCCACCATTGGTCCCTACCTGCACGCCCCGTACGCTGGCGGGATGCTTGCCCCGGAGCGCTGCCGAGAAGGCACCAGCGAGCTCGTGCCGAAGTCCCTCGCGCGCCATTGCAAGGACGTTAATATTGGTCTTGCCAGCCGCGGGCTCCAAGTATTTTCCCGTCCTACCGCTGATATAGACGATATCTCCCTTGTCATTGGTGAACACTACCGCCGGAGAGAGACGCTGCAAGATCACTCTGTCGGCTAGGATTTGCAGGTTCGGCGAATCGTTTTGAAACGTCCCGCTCGGCTCCGCTTTCGGCTCACCCGCGACGCCCCTCGTATAGGGCGTGAACGAGGCGGGGAAGTCGATCGGCGCCGCGCCAGCCCCCGTCTCCCTTCGGCGATAGAAATGCCCCTTGCCATCCAATGGGCTGAAGAGATCTGAGAACGCACCGGTCGTTTCCGCGCTGCCAAGAAACAAAAGACCGTTCGGATTTAGGCAGTAGTGAAAGAGTGGAATGAGCTTCCGCTGGAGTTCCGAAGACAGGTAGATGAGCAAGTTTCGACACGCTAGGATGTCGAGCTTCGTGAAGGGCGGGTCCATGATGATGTTCTGAGGAGCGAAGATCACCATCTCGCGGATCTCCTTGTCGACCCGGTATCCGTGCTCAGTTTGAACGAAGAATCGGCGCAACCGTTCCGGCGATACATCTGCGGCAATATTGCGGGGGTAGACGCCCGGTCGTGCTTTTTCTACGGCTTCTCGATCGAGATCCGT
>PMCK01000512.1 GCA_003154095.1 Myxococcales bacterium
TACGTCGGATCGTGCATGAGCGTGTAGATCCGCCGCGCGGTCACGTCCGTCGTTGTGTATACGCGCAAGGCCGAGTTGTCCGAGGTGCGATAGATGATCTCTTCACGCCAATCACCCAATAGATCTGCCGTCAGAGTTGGGGTGGACTTGGTACCGTTGTTCGACGCGCAACCGCTTGCGCTTAGCAGCGTCCCGCCGCCGTCCTTTGTGATCGATGTGCCGTTTTCGAGCTCACGCGATTCATCGGCATCCCAGTAGATTAGGAAGTTGCTCCCCGCGTTGGACGTAACGGTCGCGCCAGAGGAGCAATTCATCGAGCCCACTCCACTCGAACAGGTCGCGGCAGTGGTGTTGCTCGCGTTGACATAGTCGGCCACTCCTCGGCCGTTGTCGGAAGTTCCCGTGGTATCAAGGTAGAACGAGCAGGTGGCGGCATCGTGGCAATCGTGGCCATAAGTCCCCGATTCGTGAACCGTGAACACGGAGATCCCCTTGCCTTTGACCAGCTCGCCTATGTGCATGGCATCTCCATGGCCCTTTCCCGTCGAGCATTGGAAGGTTCCGTTGCTCGCGATGGTGGTTGCGCCCGTGATAATCTCCTGCGCGCCATCGTTGTTCGTGTCCGCCGCCATGCATGAGTGGTCGCCCCCGCCAGCGGCTTGGCTATTGCCACTGCCGTTGCTGTCGAAAAGCCAGTTCTGAGCCAAAGTGCCATTTCTAAAGGTCAGCGCAGCTATCGTCATTCGGGTGTAGTACCCGCGCTGCGCAATGATGCTTGGCCGTCCAGTCGCAGTGCCGCCGTCCTTCACGAAGGCCATCCCGCCGTTGAAGCGGTCTACCCGATTGCCGTAGCTGTCGCCCCAAGAGCTTACCGTGCCGCGGGCCACCGGATAGTTGACGGTTGCCATTTCTTTGCCGGTCTGTCCGTTGAACACGGTCAAGTACTCCGGTCCGGTGAGGATGTAGCCATCAGAATTGCGATAGATGGTGCTGTCAGTGTCGCTGGCAGCAGGGCCCGTGCTCAAATACGCGCCTGTTCCGTCCTTCGTGCCCGGAGCAGTTTTGCATGCAACTTCGGCCTTCCCGTCGCCGTCGAAGTCATACACCGAAAATTGAGTGTAATGAGCCCCGGCGCGAATATTCGGACCCAGATCGATGCGCCAGAGGCGTGTGCCGCTCAACGTATAGCCGTCGAGGAAAACGTCATCAGTGACGCCCGAGTTCGAATTATCTTGCGCATTCGAAGGATCCCACTTCAGAACGATGTCGAGTTTGCCGTCGCCGTCGAGATCCCCGGGGCTTGCATCATTCGCGCTGTACGTGCCACCGTTGGGGCCAGTCGCGGGTGGGCTCAAAGGAATGTTCAGGTAGTTTTGCGCCCAAGTCGTTACCGCAGGAGATTGCGGGCATTCAGTTCCGTTAATTACAGCCGACACCGTGTAGGTTGAACTCGTGGTGCCAGCCGCATCCAAATAGTTGGTGCTGTCGGTCACGTTTGCGAGCTTGGTGCCCGCTCTGTAGACGTTGTAAGTAATACTGCTGGGGCTCGTCGGACTATACTCATAACCCATCATGCGCCAGCCAACATAGACGCCGCCCGTGACCTTCACGGCAACCACGCCTCGATCCAAATCTTCCATTTGGTAATGGCCCGTCGTAGGTGGTGCGCAGGACCCGGTCGCAGTCTCACCGCCCGTTGCCGCACCACCAGCTGGGGCAACGCCGCCTGTGGTGCTGCTACCGCCGGTAGTCGACGCTCCGCCGCTTGCCTTGCTGCCTCCCGTAGAAGCGGCACCACCCGATGAAGTGGCGCCGCCGTTGGTCTTGCTCCCGCCAGTCGGGTTGGCCCCGCCGATTGATGTCGCGCCGCCGGCCCTCGTCCCACCCGTCGCGGTTGCGACTGTACTGCCCGTTGAATTAGTCCCGCCTGTTTGTGTGGAGCCGCCGTTGGTCTTTGTTCCGCCAGCGGTTGCGACGCCACCTGTGGCAGCTGCCACGCTGCCACCCGTGGTCACCGAACCTCCCACCGAAGGCGATCCTGCTGTTGACGCTGAACCACCCATGGAAGTAGCCCCGCCCGCGGTAGGCGTTCCGCCCGTTACAAAAGCGACGCCACCAGTCGCGGGCGTGCCCCCCGCCGTCACTCCTCCGGCGGAATTGGCCCCGCCCGTACTATCTGGGCCGCTCCCAGCGTCTGAACCCGAACAACCCGACGATAGAGCAAAAGGGATTACGGCCGCAAAAAATCTAGTGGTGGCAAAAAATCCCTTAGATTTGAGAAATCTCATCTTAATCGCTCCACATTTCGGAAACCCTGACGCGAAGTTGGGTACTACCGACTCGGGGTTAATGCACCCAACGAGTGAATCGATCGCGGATTTATGTAGTCAATGCACTCATGGCTAGTACCCCCGTTTAGTCAATCAAGAATTCCTCGGCCGAATGGCTTGAGCTAAGGGGGTTGCTCCAGATGATGAGCCGGTAAGAGGCTCGCTGTCGCTTGATGCGTGCAGCAACAGTCGAGCCGAGATGTGTTCCAACGCTCGTCATTGCACAGCGCTGCACTGTCAATTGTCGCACGCCACCCCGCGTCGAAATGTGCTTCGACCCGAGCATTGCGAATTGCATCGTGCTGCACACGAGTTTGCACCAGCGAGAATTCCTTCAGCAAGATGATTCCGTGCCGTCAATGCCACAAGGAAAGTCGGAATCTAGACAGGCATTGCGGTGGCCCTCGGGGCGGGCTCTCGGCAATGGGGCGCAACGCCCCTTGGCAATTGGTCACTTGAATGCAGCGCGCAGCCCGCAATGTTCAGCAGAGCAACCTCGCCTTTCGAATTGGAATAGGCAGACAAATCAGTGTAGTTTGCGGTGCATGCCAGCATACCGTTATACACGACTCGATGTGTTCACGGAAAACCCACTGTCGGGCAATCCTCTCATCGTTTTCACCAACGGGGCTGGGCTCGACACCAAGACGATGCAGGCGATTGCTCGCGAAATGAATCTAAGTGAAGCCGTATTCGTTTTGCCTGCAGAAAACGGGGGCACGGCTAAGATTCGAATATTTACGCCGAAGCTCGAGTTGCCCTTCGCGGGCCATCCCGTGCTCGGCGCCGCTTTCGTATTAGCTGGGCCGCTGCAGAGTGATCGGATTATTCTCGAAACTGGTCAAGGTAATGTCCCTGTCATTCTCGAACGTGAAGGTCCCAGGCCCGTTGCGGGATGGATGCAACCGCCGCTGCCGACCTGGCGAGATTATGCTGAATTCGAGACCTTACTTTTGGGTCTTGGCGTCGCGCAAAGCCGATTGCCGATTACAATTTACGATATCGGCGTGCGCCATGTGTTCGTAGCGCTGGACACGCCCGAACAGGTACACGCGCTCAAACCCGATTTCAGTCGGCTCGCGCCTCTCGGGCACGTGGGAGTGGGGGCCTTTGCGTGGGATGCGGACAAAGTGACACTGCGAGTGTTCATCCCTGGAGCTGGCGTAAACGAAGATCCCGCAACTGGATCGGCTGCCGCCTGCCTGGCCGTTCACTTGGTGCGAAATGGCTGTTACGCAACGGATACGCTGGTTACGATTCACCAAGGTGAGCGCATGGGGCGCCCTTCGATACTCTACGCCCGCGCCGTAATGAACGGCAAGACGTTCACCAGCGTCACCGTAGGTGGTTCTGCGGTGATCGTGGGTCGGGGTGAATTGCAGATTAAACCCGAGTGACGCACCGGTGCTCACACGGGGCTGCTCCAATCTTGCTGGAAGTTCAAGCGCTCCGCAGTAGCGAAATCTGAGTGATCGCTCGACGAAGCACTCATTTGGCCACCCCGGCAGGCTATAGTGAGCTACGAATCGATTCGAACGTGTCTGGGCAATCTGCACTTTTTTTGGCGCTTCTCTTGGGGGGCATCTGCGCGCCCCGTTTGGCAAATGCAGAGCAGACTGCACCGGCGACCGTCGTATTGGTGACCAATCATCAAGACGCAGCCATTATTCCATTGCTTCGTTCGGAGCTTGAGTCGCTGGGCCTCGTCGTTGAAACCGTCGATAAAGGCGAAGCAGAAGTCATCCCCCGCGACCTGAAACGCGCCGCTCACGATCGCAACGCCGTTGCCGCCGTGAGGGTGCTTGTGTCTGCAGGCGTTGTCGAGGTTTGGATTGCCGATCGAGTAACCGGTAAAGTCGTGCTGCGCGAAGTGCTGCCGCAGGCTGAGGATTCAAAGGTTTCCGAATCAACAGTTGTGCTGCGCGTGGTCGAGTTGCTTCGGGCAAGCTTGATGGAAGTGGAGGCGCCCCATGCGTCTCGCGGGGAAGTGGCGCCGCCGCCGACGTTGTACAAAGTCGTGGGGTTTCCAGAGGCAACTGGCCAATTGCGGCTTGAAATGGGCCCGGCTGTCATCATGAGCGCGGGCGGAGTGGGTCCATCACTAGCGGCCGAATTCGAGATTGGCTACCGAATGTCGAATTACCTGACGCTGGATGGGTTCGGAGCAACGTCAATCGTTCCCGGTGAAGTTAGCGGTACTGAAGGCACGGCCAGGGTGCTTTCACGCATATTTGCACTTGGAATGGAAGTTCACCCGTCTGCTAGCGTGTCCAGCTGGCAGCCATTCGCGCGGGTTGGCATCGGTTTGCTCTCGCTGAGCTCGAAGGGAGACGCACGAACACCGTATGTCGGCTACCAACGTGATGATGCCGGTCTGGCCGTGCTCGCCGGCCTTGGCACGCGCCTGCGACTGACGCGGAATATCGCGATCAGCGCCACGATTCAAGGCCTGCGGGCGTTTCAGCCCGTGTCCATGCAATTCAACAACACGACAGTGGCACGGTTTGGAACGATTGCGGCCATAGGCAGCTTGGGCGTCGCGCTGGCCGTGCCCTAGAAACTTGTTACCCAGCTCAACACCCTCATGTCCCCATCCAGAACCTTACCCCTAATCGCATTCGTCGTTTCGATCGCAGCCTGTTCGGATCGTCGAGAATTGCTGATCGGGCTACCGGCAAGCAATATCGAAAATTCGGGGGACGCGAATGGTGCGATCAATTATCTCATTGATTGCGGCGCGGGCCCGCAAGCGCCTCCTAGTACGCCGCAGGGTACAGCCGCCAGCGGACACATCCCGACGGGCTTGTCGCCGCACCTGGGTATTGGATTTCAGGAGGATAATGGTGGCACTTGGCTGCAGAACAGCGGCGTCAAGTGGGACTACCGCTGGGCCTACTTTAGCCCAACCAGTCCCGGGGTTGATTGGTACAACGATTGGGGATACGGCGCCGCTGACGGCTCGTTTGCAACGACTTATTTCGATGAATGCGATGCGCAGGGTTTCGTCCCAGTCGTCCAATATTTCAACCTCAACGGCGACTACGCACCCGCCGGCGATACGACGCAGACGTTAGCCAAGCTGCAAAGTGCGTCGAACATGAGCGACTACTTTGGCAAGTTCAAGGTGCTCATGGAAAAAGCCAAGGCATTTGCAAAGCCCGTAGTAGTCATCTTGGAAGGCAATGTCGTAGGGTTGCTTCAGCAGCAGAGTCACAGCAATAACGCAACGTATGCCGCCATAGCCGCAAGTGGGTTGCCCGATCTGGTAGGCTTGCCCGATACGGTGGCCGGGTTTGGCCTTGCATTTCTACAAATGCGCAAAGCCGTTGGTGCCAGTAACGTCGTACTGGCGCCCGATGTTCCATACTGGGCAACAGGCGATTTCATTTCAGCCAACACTTCGGATGATATCGAACCGCACGTCGACGGTCAGTACGCATTTTTGTCTACAATGGGGCTGGGGACCAATGTGACCGGAGAGACCTTTAATTTCATCGCTACAAACCCCCTTGCAGCGGATTTCGATTGGTTTCTCTATGACAAAGCCGACAACGGCAATCAGTCTCAAGACCTATGGTGGGATCCCAGTGATGCGGCGCCGATTACTTCGAGAAGTTTCAATCGATATGCACAATGGCTGAAGTTCTTCAACACCGTGTCCAGTCTACGTTGGATGCTCTGGCAGATACCGATGGGGAACTCGAATAGCCCAGACATTGACAACCCAAATTCAGCCGGCGGCGTAGCACCAACTGCAGCGGCCGGGTGGAAAGACAATCGTCCTGAGTACTTCTTTTGTTCTCAGAGCAATCGTCATCTGGGGCAATTTGCTGACGCGGGCGTCATCGCACTGTTGTTTGGTGCCGGAGGGACGGGATGCACCGACCAAACCTCAGACTACTACCCGGACGGACAGCTCTTTCTTAAGTCACATGCGGGCGCAGTGGTAAGTGCCGGTGGTTTTCCGCTCACGCCCTAAGGCCGTACGCGCCGGTTCCCTCGAAGAAAATAGGCATAAACAAGTGGGATTTGTTCGTTGTGAGCCGCGCCGCGGGCCCGCGACGGCTTTACTAAACATCGGTTGACCCGTTACTCAGGCAAACCAGGGTCTGGAGCCAATCATGCAGAATCGACGATGGGCGTTCCTAGCGCAAGTTGTGTGTGCATCGGCGCTTGGAGGCTGCAGCGGTACACCTGGATCGAGTCAGGGCGATTCGGGCGGCATGATTGCTATCGGTGGCTCCGGTGGCGCCGGCGGGTTGGGCGGCTCGAATGCAACGGGTGGCACTAACGTCACCGGCGGCCATGCCAACACGGGTGGCCTGACGAGTACTGGAGGCACAAATGCGACCGGTGGAAATCCGGCCACGGGCGGCGCGCCGCCAACGGGTGGCAGCAATGCCGTAGGTGGCACCACGGGCGGTGCCACAGGTTCTAGCACGGGGGGCGGCAATGCCACGATTCCAGCCCTTCCGAAGCACGTGCTCGTCGGGTGGGGCGCAGGTAGCGCCGACGACACTTGGGCAAAGAACAGCGGCACCAAGTACGATGTCCAGTGGACTTATCTGTCCGGTCAAGGGGGTAACAATTGGTACAACAGTTGGGGGTACGGTACGGCAGACGGATCGTGGCTCGATGGAATGCTCACTACGATTGATGGATACGGCTTCATTCCCGGTATACACCTTTACAACATGGGCTACGGCCATGACCAGGGTGATGCGGGCCTGCTCACGGAGATCCAGAACGCGACCTGGACCAAGCAGTACTTTACCGAATTCAAAGTCATGATGCAGAAGATCAAGAACTTCGGTAAGCCAGTAATCATCGTCCTTGAGGGTGACAGTTTTGGCATGGTGGAGATGCTCACGAGCAACAAGCCGAACACCGCCGCAGCCGTGGCCTCGACTGGGCTACCCGAGCTGGCAGGCCTTCCCAACACGGTTGCCGGTTTTGGCATGGCATTTCTTGCAATGCGAAAGAGCGTGGGCGTGCCCAATGTGGCAATGGGTCCGGATACCCCGTACTACGCTGCAAACGGCGATATCATGAATTATTCCCCTTCGGATACCGAAGCCTTGCAATCCCACGTGGACTTCCAATGGTCGTTCTTCAACGCTCTCGGTGTCGGGACGAATCAGACTGGAGATCGCTTCGACTTCTCGGCAAGCTGTCCGCGCGCAGCGGATATGGACGCCTACAGCGATGGTCGGGATAAGTGGAGCAATAGCGATACCGCCTCGGTCAACTCCCCCAGCATTAACCGGTACGTCGAATGGCTGCGTCTTTACAATCAGACGTCGGGAGTTCCCTGGATACTGCACCAGGTTCCGATCGGTAACAGTCAACACCTAAACACGGCCTACAGTGCGAATACGGCGCGTTCCGGCTATCGGGACATCTTGGTGGAATACCTCTTCCAGTACGAAAGCCCGGCGTCAACGGCACTACGCACGACGCATGTGGGCAACTTCGCTCACGCAGGCGTCGCAGCGTTCCTCTTCGGCTTTAGCGACGATGGCGACATGCCAACCAACGACCTCTGGAAGGACAACCAACCATTTTTCAACACCCATGTCGCTGCATTCATTCAGGCTGGTGGCTATCCTCTTTAGAGCGGTTTTTACAGTAGTGGACCGCAAAGTCGAAAACCGCTCTAAGTCTGGCGCGTGAACCTCTGCTCGAGCCACTCTATCTGCGCTTCTAGCCGCCGGCGCCCGAGTGGGCTGGCGCTGTGCGCTGACATTCGCGGCATGCGGACTCGGCCCTCCTCTAGGGCGGACTCCAGCCAAGTTAGCACTTGCAGGCCAGTGCCGTAGGCAGGATCGCCCAGGTCGTAGTCGAGACTCAACTCGACTACATTGCCTGTGCGCAACAATTCAATAGCGTCGTCGGCCGTCTTCGCCAGCTCCCAACCGGGGGGTGCCGGCCGCTGGTCATCAAGATAGAGTTTCAAGTTGCTCCCGAGTAACTTACAAATAACCACTCACGGTACCAGGGCTCCTTCGAGACCGCCATCGCACCTGGCATTTGTGTCACAGGGGCGTGACTGAGCGTCACACGTTCGCGAACCGTTGTGACGGGGAAGCCGACGAAATGCCTCAAAATCCACGAAATGACGGGAATTCTGCGAAAACTACTGGGTGTTCGATTCTTGGCACAGCGTTTGCTGACAAGAACAATCGCGATGAAACCTTGGTTTCTCATTCTGCTGATCGGGACTTTATCGGGAATCGTTGTGTTGCGTACGGTGCTCGCAGATTCCGACGATTCGGGTTCGCGCTACGGTCGTTCGTTTGCCCAGGGCGACGGTACGCCTCAGTGAACTGTTTCGTGGCAGGCGCGCTTGCCTTCGATCACAAGGCAGTCCGAATGGGCACCCGCACAATCCGCACGGCTGGTACAGGGTTGTCCTTCGTCACTGCAGGTTGAGGCGCAAAAATACCCTCCGCTCGGGTTTGGCAAACAGTGGCCACTGCAGCAACGGCTGGCTAGCGCACAGCTCGAGCCGTCAGCCAGACAGGTCGCGCCAGGACCATCCCGCTTGCAACGTTTTGCCTTGAAGCCCTTAGGATCTTCGAGACAATGGGTTGTGCCCTGTGTTTGGCAGCATTGATCATCTTTGGCGCAGACTTCGCCTTCCGGCAGGCAAGCCGTAGCTGGTACGCCACAGCGACCGATGCCCGAAGGGTCCACTTGGCAAATATTCGAGCAACAATCACTGGCCACCGAGCAAAGGTCACAGGCAGGTCGACACCCGGGTGCTGGGGCGCAGCGGCTATTCCCATCTGTCGTTGCCACACAGATTCGTGAACAGCATTCATCGCTATTTTTGCAGACGTCACCCACCTGCTTTGCACAGGGTTTCGGTTCGGCGGTCGTGCATGGGCCCAGTGCTGCGCAGTGCAATGTACCGGACTTATCCGCCGCGCACGTCGAGCTGCAACAGTCAGCAGCTGTCAAACACAGTTCGCCTTGAGTGCGACACCCCGGTAGGAGTTGACACCGCGTCAGCTCGTCGATCGCATTGTTGCACACTTGACCACAACAATCCGCGGGAGCAGTGCACCCTTCACCGGCGGCGCCACAGACGGATCCAGGTCCGGGTCCCACCGGTCCGGCGTTGGCGCATTGACCGGTTGTACATAGGCCGCTACAGCAATCCGAATTATTCTGGCAGATATCGGTAATCACTCGGCAAAGAGCGCCATTTCCGCAGCTTTGTTCACCGGCATCGGACGATCCGCACGACAAGGAACAACATTGCGCCGCAAATGAGCAAGAACTGCTTGCGCCGAGACAACCGGGTGTCGGCCTGCAAGTAAACGTCGCCAGTGGATCGACTGCGCAGTACCCGGAGCAGCATTCCAAAGAGTTGTTGCAAGATTGACCTGTGGATAGGCCATTCGTACAACTTGAGACTACTGAGTCGGCATTGGCAACCGTACCGCAGGTAGTTGCAACATCCGATTTGCCTGGTGACGCATGTAAGACGTCCAAGGACGTCTCGCGACAAGCCGTACTCCAGGCAAAAGTAGCTAACAACGCAAACGAACAAAGCGGCCCTTTTGCGCTAGACCGAAGAATCATGGGTCGCCGTGGCTTGGGCATTATTCGCGGTCTCCCAATACATTACCAAAATCGAACACTCATGCCCAGGCTGCCGCCCACCCAAGCGCCGTTTAGTGCGACGACTTCCTTGCCCGTGTCCGTGGCGCGCACTCCTTTGATCACTCCGCCGGCAACCACTTCGGCCTCGAATTGAGCCGATGTGCTGGTGAGCAAGGCACCCGATATCCCCGCGCCGGCCGTGACGGCCGTGGCGGATCCTGAGTTTGAATCGGCCCCAGCGTGGGGTTCCGCCAAAAAATGCAGTTGAAATAAGTCCACCCGTCCCACAAGGTCTAGGCTCGCCGAGGAGTCAAGGGGAGTAAGGCGCATCGAACCGCCGACACCTAGGTGCCAAGCGTCGGCTTGTACCCGACCGTCGCGAGCCTGAACCGGACGCACCTGTCGTACTCCCGCGCGGACCATGATGCCAATCGGCCTTTGCACCTCCACCGAAATGCGTGCATCGACACCCCCTTGAACCAGACCATGGGCAAACTCTTCACCAGCAACGTACACACCCAACGAAGCTCGCTTTGGAATTCGTCTGTCGTCGTCGGCCAGTGTCTTCTTGACGCTCTCTGGTACGGGCCTCGACGGCGGATTCGAGCTGCGCAAATTGACTTCGGCCCAACTTGCTCGAAGGAGTTCGGCAGCGCCGAGCGCAATTGCCGTTGCGTGCGTATCGGGCGGCAGCGAGCGCAGATCCAATTGACGCATTACCTTCTTATTCGTGATAGCGTCGTCAACCAGGACTTCGATACCAACAGTGCTGCTTGCAGAATGAACGATTCGAATCGTGGCTATCGGCGGTCTGGTTGGCGAAGTTGCCTCGGTGCATACCGAAATCTGTCGCGGTTCCAGCTCGACCCTGAGTAGCTCTAAGAGCTTATTCGACAAGGGAGAATTCGATTGTTCGTCAATCGAAAACTGTACCCATTCGGCGCTGCTCTCGGTACATGCGACGGACTGGGCAGCCAATGCAACTGGCAATTCGAGAAACCCCGCCGCAACTGCACTCACGAAAGTAACGGCCGGCAACGTCAACGATCGCACGATTGACTGATCACCTTGCTTGCAGCGCCATTGGGGTAACGGGCCAAGTAGGCCTGTTTGGCGGATCGGCACTGGTCCATTTGGCCTTGCCGTTGGTACAGTTGCACCAGTCGGGCTTGAGCGTCCTCGCGGAACGGCGCATTGGGACTGAGTTGAATTGCATCGCGCAGTGCGTCAGCACCGCCCGATAGATCGCCAAAGCTGTCAACGCGAAGGCGGCCCAGTTCAAATGATGCAAGTCCCGCCCTTGAGTCATTTCTATAGCTTCTGCGCAATTTGTTCAGCGCGTTGGCACAATCGTGTAATTTCCCGTTAATCCGCGCAATTTCCGCGAGTTCGAACAGGTCTTTGGGACCTGCATTGGCCACCGCTCCCGCCAGCCCTCCTGGGCCCAGTGCATTGAACGCGGCCGCAGGGCCTTGCGCGTGCAACACCTCTCTCCAACGGCTCGAGGCCGATATCGGCGTCGTCTGCGGCGCAAGGGAAGAGGGTTCAGCTGAGGGCTCATCCGTTGCGGTGGCGCTTGCCGTGGTCTCAGGGCTGTCTGCGGCCTCTCCGCTTGCCGTGCCGTCGGTCCAGGTTTCATGCGCGGATAAGATTCGCTCGTCGTACGGAGGCTTGCGATTGCGCACGGATACTTTGCCCTGCTCAACTTGAACCGTGACTCGTGGTGACCCGGGTGATTGCCCCAAGATTACGCTAAACCGTGTGCCGATTACCGACACCTCGTAGTCGGCGGCAAGTACCGTGAAACGCCGGTGCGGGTTGGGCGCAACTTGCAGCCGGGCTTGGCCTTGGCGGAGAGTCAGTTGTACGCGCGTGGCGGCGTATTCGTCGACGACCAACCGTGACACTTCCGCCAATTCAATCCGCGAACCATCGGGCAATGTCAGTGCCTCTGAACCCGAAGCCGTAGTTTCTGCAATCGTTCCGTTCAAGGCGATATTCGGATTGGGGCGATGCCAAAATAAGCCGATCGCCGCGACAACCCCGATGCAAAGTGAAAATGCCAATGCTGGAACCAACCCGACTCGCAGGCGCCCCGTACGCGGGCTAGCATCATTGATTCTGGCCCATTGACGCGCAATTCGCTCCTCCGGCAGATTGGGTTGGACATACTGCGCGAGTCTTGGTACGGCGGTCATGAATGCCCCCACCTACTTGTATTGTCGAGAGTCAAGAGCCGTTCGGCTTCCGCGATTCGACGTTTGACCGTGGCGAGTGACGTGCCTAGCATTTGGGCGATTTCATCCAGAGCCAGTCCCTCAACCCTTCGCAACACGAATGCCATTCGGGTATCGGTGGGCAGCCCCTGAACCAATCGATATACCGCGGAAAGCTCACTTCTCGCGTCAGGCGGTGCGGTTGGCGATATCAAACTATCCAGATCGATGGGTTCCGAACGACGCAAACCAAGTCGAGTCGTCAAACGCCGCCGCCGCAGCATCTTGTGCGCGGTTCGAACGACAATCGAGCCTAGCCACGCGCCGAAAGCCTGCGGTGTCTCGAGCCTGCC